>CAYPLQ010000001.1:0-5432 GCA_964411605.1 uncultured archaeon
AAAGAATACAGTAGATTAACAGTGTCAGTTAATGTAAAAGCTAATGTTAAGTTACTAGAAATAGTTCCAAGGAACTTTTTCACTCCTCAACCCCGAGTTGATTCAGCAATAGTTGAAATAATTCCTCAAAAAAATAACAAAGAAGTAAATGATGAAGAATTATTTCATGATTTACTAAAGGCAGTTTTTTCTCAGCGTAGAAAAAAACTTAAAAACGCTCTTAAAAACACGATCCATATGATAACTAAACTAAATGAAACTCAATTACAAAGTTCTCTGAGAGAAATAAAAGAATTTTTAGAAAAAAGACCTGATAAAATAAAGCCAAATCAGTATGTAGAGATTGCAAACAGAATTGCCAAAAAAAATGAATAAAGAAATTTATCTACCAAGAGAAGACTCATTCTTTTTCTTAGAGTATTTAGAGAAAATAAATCTAAAAAATAAAAAAATACTGGATATGGGAACCGGTTCAGGAATATTAGCCAAAAAATGCTTTGAAAAAAATCCTAAAAAAATTTATGCCGTGGACATAAATAAAAAAGCCGTAGAAAAAACTAAAAACAGACTTGAGGAAAAACAGAACCAAGATGTTGTTGTTTTAAGAAGTAATTTGTTTGATAAAATAAAAAACATCAAATTTGATTTAATACTTTTTAACCCTCCTTATCTACCATCAAATGAAAATGAAGCGAAAAGAGAAATAGAAAAAGCGTGGTTAGGTGGTGAAGATGGATTAAAGATTATTAAAAAATTTTTAAACCAAGCAAAAAATCATTTATCAGATAAAGGAAAAATTCTTTTACTAATATCTAATAAAACGAATAATAAAGAATTTAAAAGATTTTTAACATCAATAGGATATAATTATAGGGTAGTTAAAGAAAAAAAACTTTTTTTTGAAAAACTTTTTTTATATGGATTAACTTATTAAGCATTTCCGTATGATTCACCTCTAACTATTCCAGTTGATATCAAATGTGACACTCTTATAGGTTCTGGTATTCTGCTTCTTGTCGAAATCATTTTTGTTAACTCACTTGCTTTTTCTTTTTCCAATCCTTTTTTTTGGATAAATATAGGTTTTTCTTCTTCTCTTTTATCAGTTCTTACTTTTATTGGTTCTCCAGCTTTTTTTATTAATTCCCATCTTTTTTTAGGTCTATCCACGTTTTTTAGTGCTGATTTTATTTTATTAAAATCAGGTTTTTTTCTTGTAACAGCCACAACACCTTTAATTGTTTTTTGTGTCGAGAGTTATTTATTAGATTAATTATTTTTTTTTTTTTTTTTAAGCCATCAACTTTTATTTTTGCACTTAAAACTGCATCCAGCCACTCTCCCCCCCTAAAAACAGAACCTACAACTAAGGCTTTTTCGCTGGAAAACTTATTAAAAGGACCGTCATCAATACCTAATACCCTTGTTTCTTTTTTAAAGCTCATTAAAACTATAATTGGTCTTTTAGGTCTTCAAATTCTTTAATCAAAGAATCAGTTCTATCTTTTATTACCTCTTCAATATCCTTTCCCTCTTTAACTTCTATATGCAACACAGGATTACTTAAGGTTGGATGATCCATGTCATAAGAAGCTATTTTAACTCTTTCATCAGAAATGAAGCTAGATTTTAATAAATTTGCCATTGTATGCTCTTCATCTAATAACTCCAATTTTATTTCGTTTTTAGATTCCTCAACTATCTCATATTCCATAATTACACCCCTTTTCCAAAATCAGATGAAATTTTTCTGTGTTCTTCATTTCCACAATCTTTGCAAATTAATTTGTTGTTTTCTCTGACCAAATGACTATTGCATTTATTGCACTTAGCACTTATAACTCCTAATTGTGGTTCACTTGTGCTTAAATCTATTGAACCTGGGTTATCGACGATTACCTTAGCTTTAACAATATCTCCTTTTTTAAATTCATCATCTAAATTTTCGACATAATCTTCAGAGATATTTGATACATGAATAGCTCCAACTTCATTGACTGCAGGCTCTCTTTTTTCATTTCCTACCACCATATCAATATTCACTAAAGCAATTTGGTCCTTGGTGTCCCTTATTTTTCCTATTATTTCATCTCCATGTGTTGGCACAGGAGGAGTTGAAGTAAGTGGTGAAATATTAACAGTTCTTGTTTCTTTGTTTAGTTCTACCCTACCTGTAATAGAAGAATAAACATTTCCGTTTTTTTCAAAAGCACCATTGCCACCAGTAAATTCCTCAGATGTCCCTAATAACTCTCCAGGCGTAACTATTTCATTATTAATCATTTTGTAACCCTTCTAATTTTATAAATATTAACTTTAACTGATTTTTCTTTTTCCTTATGGAAGTTAAATCTTCTCCTTATGGGAAAGGAAACTTCTAATTTTTCCTCTACTTTCCCTCCACATTTTTTTATATAATTTTGAACAAATTCATCTGTTTCGGCATTATGCAAGGAATAAACGATTGGATCAATCTCCAATGATTTTTTTATAAATATTCTGTCAGTTCCTCTTTTTTGTGAACCAAAGTGAGGATTTTGAATAACGGTGTCCGCTGTTTCGTTTACCGAAGCTATATCATTGTTTTTCCATGTTATGTCTAAACCAAATTTCTGCGAATTTTTTTTAGCAACTTTAATTGCTTCTTTATCAATATCAATTCCTATGACTTTTTTAGCACCTAACAAAGCAGAACCTATAGACAATGAACCCGTTCCACAACCTAGGTCCACAATTTTTTTGTTTTTAATGTTCTTTTGAAGATATGCTGTATACAACAAAGATGCAGCTAATCCAGGAGGAGTAATATATTGTTCTAAGCTAGGATCAGGTTCTTTGAAATCTTCAAGTCTTTGTAATTTGATTTCTAAATCTTTTTTCGAATTAACCATGTTTTAAATTAAGAAATTTCATCCATTTTGTATTCTTCATACTCTTTATCTCCAAAAGCTATTTTAGCTTCATTGGGAGTTATAAGTGGGACTTCAAACTTATCATAATCATCTATAGTGACTCTTGGACAACTGGTATTGACATAGGCCTCGTAATCTAAATTACTTATTTGTTCTCTAGTAATATCATCCATAGCAATTAAGTCAGCTGTTTTTGAAGAATCATTAATATCTTTTTTTATTTCTTTAGCTTCTTTTAATCTCATTTGGCCTTTTTTGGAGCTAATTATTACTCCAAAACTATTTAAATCTTTAACTTTACCTATAACCATGTATCTTTTTTTTAATATTTCCTTGTAGTCAATTTTTTTAACAATATCTGTTTCTGGATTCGCAACCAATACTTTTGTTTTATTAGCTAAAGCAACTCCTTTCGGATGAAATTCTCCTGAACCTATATATAATAGGTTATCTGTATCTAATCTTGAAGCCGAGAAATTACAACCAAGAACTAAGCCCCTTTGAGTTATCCTGCTGTTTCCTTCACCAGAAATTACTTCAAACCCTTTTTTCTCTAAAAATTCCTTTATTTTTTTTATTTTATGAAAATACTGGGGTGTTGTAAGTATCCCTACTTTTTTTCCTTTTAATTTTGGTATAGTCTTTTTAAGAACTTTTTTAATCTCTAAGTTGGAGTTTAGTGGAAAAAAATCTGTTTCAATTGATTTATTGAATGGTATCTCGAAATGACCTAGATGAATGATTTTATCTACACCTATTCTCTTCAACTCGATGTCTTTTAAGTCACATGCTCCATAACAGGGGTATCCTGACAAAATAAATTCTTTGTCTGTTTTTTTCTCTAGTTTCTTTATTATTTCTTTACCATATCTTTTTATTCCTTCAGGAAGTTGTATAGCAACTAATTTTATTTCTTCATTCTCTATGGATTGTATTATGGCTTTGATGGGTATTTCAAACCTCATTTATTTTTCCTAATAGAATCCAGTAATAGTTTTTTTTCCGTTTTCGCTACAGTGTTCCTTATTTCATTTACAGCATCTATGTTAGCTGAGACACTTGATATTCCAAGATCAACAAGTCTTTCCACTACATCAGGATAGCTTCCTGCTTGACCACAGATAGATGTTTCTACGTCCTTTTTGTTGCACTTTTTAATGACTCTTTCAATTAATTTTATAACTCCTTCATGTCTTTCATCATAGATAGAGCTTACGTTTTCATTATTTCTATCAACAGCTAACGTGTATTGGGTTAAATCATTTGTTCCAAAACTAACGAAATCTATTCCTTCATCAACGATTTTTTCGATTATTAAAGCAGATGCTGGAGTTTCAATCATAATCCCAAAGTCTAATTTATCTAAATCGATATCTAATTCCTTCATAAGCGATTTAGCTTCTTTTATTTCAGAAACATTTTGCACTAATGGTAACATCAAGCCTATATTGGAATAACCTTTGTTTTGTAATTTTTTGATAGCCTTTAATTGCATCTTGAAGTTTTTGGGATATCTTAGATCTCTTCTTATGCCTCTCATACCCATCATAGGATTATGTTCTTTTGGTTCGTGTTCTCCTCCTTCAAGGCTTCTAAATTCATCAGTTGGGGCGTCTAAGGTTCTAACCCATACTGGTTTAGGATAAAATTCATCACAAACTTTACCGATACCACTAAAGAGTTCATCTATGAATTTTTCTTCTTCATCATTATCTATATAGGATTGAGGGTGTCTGTTCAGGCTTAAAACCATGTGTTCGATCCTCAGTAATCCTACGCCATCTGCACCTGTTTTTGCTGCTCTTTTAGCTGCTTCTGGAATTGAAACATTTACTTTTATGTCTGTGGCTGTGATTTTTTTAGATTGGGTTTTAACTACGGTTTCTTTTTCTTTTTCTTCTTTTTCGGGTTTTTTTACTTCTCCCTTTGAAACTTTTCCCTTTTCTCCATCAACTGTAACTTCTGATCCATCTTTTAGTACTGAAGTTGCGTTTTTTGTGCCAACGACTGCGGGAGTTCCGAGTTCTCTAGAAACTATTGCTGCGTGACAAGTCATTCCTCCTTCATCAGTTATTATTGCAGAAGCTTTTTTCATTGAAGGAACCATGTCAGGAGTTGTCATTGTAGTAACCAATATGTCTCCACTTTGAATTTTGTCTAATTCATCTAATTTTTCTACTAATTTGACTTTTCCTGAGGCTTGACCAGGCGATGCTCCTAGCCCCTCAACTAAAATCTCACCTTCGTCTGAAACTTTTTCTTCGTTTTCCATACCAGTTATAGTGGTTATTGGTCTTGATTGTAGCATAAATATCTCATTGTCCTTTATTGCCCATTCAACGTCTTGAGGAGTACCATAATGTTCTTCAACAGTGTCAGCAAGTTCGGCTAATTCCTTAATTTCATCTTCATTTAATGTTTTCTTATTTTTCTTATCTTCTGGCACTTCTTTTTCTATGGTTTCTCCTGTTTCGGGGTCTTTAAGGAACATTTTATTCTTAGTTGAAACCTCGGTTTTAG
>CAYPLQ010000001.1:5479-11559 GCA_964411605.1 uncultured archaeon
CTTCACCTAAACCCCATCCAGCTTCAATAATCACCTCATTTTTACCTGTTGTTGGATGAGAAGTGAAGATTACACCAGCTTTTTCAGCGTCCACCATTTTTTGAACTATAACCGCTATATTGACATCTGAATGCTTAAAATCTTGTTTTTCCCTGTAAAAAATAGCTCTTCCAGTATAAAGAGAAGCCCAGCATTCTTTTATTGCTTTTATGACGTTTTCATCTTCTTTTATATTTAAAAATGTTTCTTGTTGACCAGCGAAACTTGCATCTGGTAAATCTTCTGCTGTTGCAGATGATCTCACAGCTACAAATGCATTTCCTTCATAGTTTTCTGATATTTCCTCATAGGCTGATTTAATTTCTTCTTTGAGAGAAGAAGGCATATCAGTTCTTAAAATCAGTTCTTTTATTTTTTCACTTGCTTTATTTAATTTATTGGAGTCATTAACATCTATTTTATCTAGTGTATCAAAGATTTCTTTATCTATTTTTGTGTTATTTATGAATTTCCTAAATGTTTTTGCGGTTACAACAAAGGCATCAGGAACAGGTAACCCAGCTGACCTTAGTTCACCTAAACTAGCTGCTTTTCCTCCAACAATTTCAACATCAGAATTGTTTACTTCATCTATCCATTTAATTGAATTCATCTAATTCCTCCAAATCATTTAATACATCTTTTTTTCTTTTTTGGTAACTGTCAAGGGATGACAGTATAATTTTTTCAAAATCTTGTTTCGATAATTCTAATTCATTTGCAATTCTCATTAAGTAAGGTATTCCTAATCCTCTATTTTTTGATTCTTTTTGGGCTATTGAACTCCTAATTGCTTCAGATAGTGCAATTATTTCAGTTATTTTTCTGATAAAATCATAGTTTGGTTTTATTTTTTCGTTCTCGATTCTTGAAATAGTTTCTCTTGCTAATTCAAGGATATTGCTGAGTTCTTTTTGTGTTAAACCTGTTTTTTTCCTATATTCCTTAATTGTTTTTCCTTGTTTTTCAGATAGGACAATTGAACCAGCTACTTCTTTGGCGTATTTCTGTAACCAATCAGGTAGATAATAACTGTTATCTGTGATACTAATAGTCAATATGATCTCCGAATTCGTTATTGAATTGAAAGCTATTTAAAATTTTTGTAAATAATGTGATAAATAAATCACAATTAATTTTTTTTTGTTTTAGATTAATATGTAGAAAAAACAAACCAAAATTTAATAGTAATTAATGGAGTTAAATACCTTGTGTTAAATAATTTCACACTTGATTCATTTAGAAATATTCTACTTAAAGAAATAGCGGAGAGGGAAAAAATTGAAAATATTAATATCTGATCCTATAAAAGAAGAAGGAATAGAAGAACTAAGGAAAAGAGCAGATATAGACATTAAAACTGATTTGGATCAAAAAGAGCTAAAAAATGAGATCAAAAAATATGATGGAATAATAGTAAGGAGTGGAACAAAGCTCGATGGAGAAATATTGAAAAATCCAGGTAATCTTAAAGTTATAGGAAGAGCAGGTGTGGGTGTAGATAACATAGATATTCCAGAGGCAACAAAAAAAGGTATAACGGTTATAAACGCCCCTGAAGCTAGCACAATCTCTGTGGCTGAGCACACTCTAGGTTTATTATTATCAACTGTTAGAAATATTCCTCAAGCGAATAAATCGGTTAAAAACAAGAAATGGGAAAAAAGCAAGTTTATAGGCGAAGAAGTTTATGGAAAAACACTTGGAGTATTTGGCTTAGGTAGGATAGGGGGGGAAGTAGCTGATAAAGCAAATAAATTAGGAATGAATGTAATTGCATACGATCCTTATATTTCAGATGAGAGGGCAGAAGAACTAGGAGTTGAAATAAAGAAGAAGGAAGAATTACTAAAAATCGCTGATTTTGTAACTTTTCACATGCCTCTAACAGACGAAACAAAACACATGGTAGGTGAAAAAGAACTTAAAATAATGAAAAACAACTCAATATTACTTAATGTTGCTAGGGGAGGAATAATAGATGAAAAAGCATTATTTAAGGCATTAAAAAATAATGAAATAAAAGCAGCGGCTCTTGATGTTTTTGAAAAAGAACCACCTATTTCTTCCAATTTACTTGATTTAGATAATATTGTATTAACTCCACATTTAGGTGCTTCAACAATCGAAGCACAAGAAAATGTTGCTCTATCAATAGCAAAACAAGTGATAGATGCTCTAGAAGGAAAACCAGTGAGAAATGCTCTTAACTTACCTGATTTACCTCCATCCGAGATGAAAAGACTAAAACCATTTATAGATCTTTCAGAGAAATTAGGAGCGATTTTGGCTCAAAAAACTAATAACACAGTCAATGAAATCGAAATAAGGTTTAAAGGTGATATATCTGAAAAAAATACTGAGCCATTGAAAAACGCTGCAATTAAGGGTTTCTTCAATAAAATACTTCAGGAACCCGTTAATTTTGTAAAAGCCCCTGTATTAGCTCAAGAAAGAAACATAAAAATAATAGAAAGCAAAACATCAGATACAAAAGATTTCAATTCTATAGTGGAATTGGTCTTTAACACTCCTAATGAAAACTTAAATATCTCAGGTACTGTTGTGGGAGAGGAAAGTCGATTAATCGAAATAGATGGATACGGATTCGATACAAAAATTGATGAAAAAATGCTAATAACGAAACACATTGATTCCCCAGGAGTTGTAGGAGAAGTTGGTGGAATACTAGGGAAAAATCAAATAAATATAGGGAGTATGCAACTTGGAAGGAAAAAGAAAAAAGAAACAGCAATGATGGTTTTGAGTATAGATCAAGAAGTAAAAGAAGAAATACTTGATGAAATTAAGGACATAAAAGAAATAAAAGAAGCAAACTACATAAGAACCTAATTTATGAACCTAATTTATTTAATTATTTTTTTAAATAAGAAAAATAATTTGTAGAATTATTAAAGAATTAGAAAAACTATTAGTTTATTGAGTTATGGAAGAAATAGATTTTCTCGCACCGCAAGCATCACATTTAAGCATCTTTACACCTTCAACTTTGATGAAACGAGTGTCTGGGCTATTACATTCAAAGCAAAATACGTATTTATTGGCGTATTCATTGATTCTCTTATCTATTTGCCTTTTTGAAAAATCACCTTTAAAAGACGCTTTTTCTCCTTTTCTCTTTCCTGAAGTACCTAGTTTATCACTTAAAAACTTCAATAAATGCTTTGGATCCCTATTGAATTTCTTTGCAATAGATAAGAAATTACTTAGAATTGTCGTTTTTCCTTCTTGATATATTTCAGGTTCAGGAATCTCAAATCTATTTTTTTCGATTTCGTCTAAATCCTCAATTTCTTTTCTTCCTCTATCCAATAAATTTTCATATTTTTCTGTCATTTTTTTAGGAAATTAAATCTTGACCTTTATCTACGACTATTCTACCTGGCGTAGGAAGTTTTTGAACAGCTCTATTCAATGCTTTCTTAGCGTTAGTGTAATTTTCTTCATCAACCTTAGCTGTAAATAATCTTTGTCCTCTATCCACTCTTGCTGCAGTTCCTATGGGATTACCAAAAGCTAACCTCATTCCATCCTGAACTCTGTCTGCCCCCGCTCCGGTAGCCATCTTGTTTTCTCTTAAAACGTGATGTGGATAAACTCTTAACTTTAAGAAATACTTTTTGTTACCTAATTCATTGTTCAAATAACTGTTACACGCAATCCTTGCTGATTCCAATGAATTATGTGTTATTTGACATTCTTCTTCTGCAAGTAAAGATACTTCGACATTAAATTCATCTTTTTCTTCTTTGTTACCCATATCAAAAGCTACAATTTTGTTTCCAGGAACCCCTTCCATATACTCTTTTCTGGTATATGCCTTTTTTTTGGGTTTTCTGTACATCTTACCTAATTTTTCGCCCATGAAAATCACCTCTTTCAAAGAAACATTAAAACTAATTCGTAAAAATAAACGATTTCCTAACAATAAAAAACTATTGGTTTTCTTTTAACTGCTCCTTGATTCTTCTCAATAAACCAGATAAAGTATGAGCTTCTCTTGAAGTCAACGTTGCTCGCCCAAAGATTCTTTTTAACATCAGCTTAGTTTTATCTAATTTATATTCTGGGTAATTTATTTTGGTAAATAATTCCTTTATTCTGTTTTCTACAGAATCTAATTCATCTCTATTTGCTAAATCCCTTTTACCCTTACTTATATTACTAATCTCATATAAGACGATTGCGACAGCATGAGATAAATTCAACACAGGATACTCTTTAGATGAAGGGATTGATAAAACGATTTCACATTTCTCTATTAAATTATTTTTTAAACCATGGTCCTCTCTTCCAAAAAATAACCCACAACACCCTTCTTTTTCACTTAACTTGCTTTTCAGTTCATTTGGGGTAAGCACTGGATTTCTTTTAAATTTGTCTTCAGATTCTCCCCTAATTCCAGTTGTAGCTACTCTTATATCAAAATCATCAATTACATCACTGATTTCTTTGGTAAAATTAGCATCTTCCAGTATATCTTGAGCATTTGAAGCACGAGACCTTGCAACTTTACCTAAATTATTGGTTCCAATTATAACGAGATCTTTAAATCCAAAGTTTTTCATTGCCCTTGCTATGTACCCAATATTTCCTTCGTACTTGGGATTATCCAATATTATCGTAAACTCCATGATAAATCAACAAAGACATATATTTAGTTAAAAATAAAAAAATACTGTCGGAAATGAAAGATAGAGACAAATATTGGAAAAAAGCAAAGAAGGAAGGATATAGGGCAAGAAGCGCATACAAATTAAAACAAATAAATAATAGATTTAACTTAATAAAAAAAGGAGATAATGTTTTAGATATAGGAGCAGCTCCTGGTGGATGGTTACAGGTAACTAAAGAAATAAATGAGGGAGAAGGAAAAATTATTGGAGTTGATCGTCAAACTATAGATTCAATAGAGGGAGTAAACACAATAAAAGGCGATATAACTAATGAAAAAACAATAAAACAAATTGAGTCATTAGTAGACGATATTGATGTTGTTATTAGTGATGTTGCTCCAGATTTAAGTGGTAATTGGTCAATAGATCATGCAAAATCAATAGATTTAGCCAAAAAAACCTTGAAAATAACAAAAGATGTCTTATCACCGGGAGGGAATTATTTGGTAAAAGTTTTTCAAGGAAAGATGTATTCGGATTTCATAGAAAAAGTTGAACAGAATTTTAAGTTTACAAAAGGTCATAGGCCAAAAGCGTCAAGAGATCAGAGCGCAGAGATATATGTTATTGCAAAAGGCTTTAATAAAAAACCAATTGAAGAAGGAGATACCTATGAGGTAGAGATCATAGATAAAGGCAGAGAGGGAGATGGAGTAGCGAAAATAGATGACTTTGTTATTTTTGTACCAGAAGCAGAAAAGGGCGATAAAATTAAAATAAAAATAACAGAAATAAGAGATAATTATTCAAAAGGCAGAATTATTTAAGAAGTTATATTAGAGAAAATTTTATTTATTTCCTCTAGGTCTGCATCTGTTTTAATCCCTAAATCATCAAAATGAGTTTTTTCAACAACAAATCCTTTTTTCCTTAAGCTATTGATTAATTTCTCTGTTTTTGGAGCATTTGAAGATAATCTTTTGGCGATTTTATGGATTAAATAAAACGTTGGTGGTAAGCCAGCCTCGTTTTTAAGTAAATTGATTAATTCTAAGTTTTCCTCTTTTTTATTTAGTTTCTTTTCTTTTATTTTCTCTTTGACTTTATCAATAAAGTCTTTATTTTGAATATTCCCTAAAAAAAGAGGCCCAGAATTCTTAAATTCTCTACCACAATCACATTTTTTAACTAAATCAGGGATTAAGCCTTTAACCGCCTTCCTTTTTCCACAATTAAAACAGTGTTGGATGTAACCTATTTCTTTTATTAATCTATTTGCAGGTTTAGCCCCTTCTTTGTTTTTTAGGTAAACACGAAAATAGTGATTTCTGTAATAAGATAAGAGTGGCTTTAAAGCTTTGTCTTTTTCTGCCCCAACTCTAATTATTTTTCCTAATAAAATCC
>CAYPLQ010000001.1:11569-12544 GCA_964411605.1 uncultured archaeon
TAAAGGGGCAGAAGCTAATGCACCTACAGAACCAAAAACTTTTTTAATAAAATCCTAATACCAATTTCCTTATGGTAGGGGGTTCTCAAAGACCTTGCTCCATATTTTCGAATCCCTGCTTTTATATGAGAACCACATAATGGGGCTGTATCAGTTGCAGTGCAACCAAGAACTCCATTGTTTATCAAAGAGTTAGTTCCTGGACCTAAAAAAGGAACAGGTGATCCAAAAGGATCCAAATCTATAAAATCAAATTTTTTTTCAAATAAGAAGCATCTTGCATCTCTATTATGTAAATAAATATTTATGAGGTTGTTTTTTTCTTTATTTTTTTCCATGAAAGTAACAGCTTCTTTTGACCAATCATTTAGATGTACCTCAATTCCCTCATTCTCGTTAGCAACTCTGACCCCTCTAGCCCCTGTAGCCGAATGAGTATCTAGATATTTTTTAGGTCCAATAACATCGGAAATAAGTACGGTTAAGTCTCTATTTGATTCCATTTCAGGATTAAAGAAAACACCATCTTTTGGAGGTGGAAACTTATCTCCTTCAAACTTAGGAACACAAAGAGAAGTTGTTCCTTCCTTTATTTCGACCATATTTATCATAAAAAATATATTTTATTCGGGTTCTAGTTTCTCTATATCCATAATAGGATAATTATCCCTATATTCTAATTTACCGATTCCTATTATTCCTTTATACTTTACTTTAACCTTTGCTTCTAAGTTCTCTGGCCTTAAAGAAACATAATTATCAGAGTCCAACGTTATTTTGACCTCAACTTCTTCAACAAATGGTTGGTTAATAATGCTTTTTTCTATCGCCTCTTTTAAGCTTTTTTTGGTTTTAAAACTAACTGGAGTTCCAATAAACTGATGAAATAATGCCCCTAATTTTATTCCTAATTCGAATGCTGTTTTTTCTTTTTTTGTTAATTTATCGTTAGAGAATTCCATTTTATCAGCGGCC
>CAYPLQ010000001.1:12554-13037 GCA_964411605.1 uncultured archaeon
TAATTACATATAATAATAGTAGAATTAATAGAATAGATTTAGAAACAAAAAATAATTCACCTTTTGAATAAATCAAGATAATGAATAGTAACCCTAAAGGAGATAAAAACTTTGTTTTAAACTTAGGATATTTAAAGGGACTTATCATTAAAAAAGAAAGAGTTAATGAAGAAAAAATAGCTATTTGAGGATAAAATGGTGTTTTGAAACTCAAAATTATTATTAAAATCAGGCCTGTACATGTTGTAGGGACCCCTAAAAAACCTTTTTTTTGTTGAGAAATATTATACCGGGCTAATCTTAGCATTGATATGCTAATAAAAAGGCAAGGTATAGTTAAGTAAAAAAGATTCAAATCTAATTTTATCCATAAAAAAATCGCAGGCGCTAAACCAAAGGAAACTAAATCTGCTAAAGAATCTATTTCAACGCCAAAACTTGAAGAATTATTTTGATATCTTTTTCGTGCAATTAAACCATCAA
>CAYPLQ010000001.1:13093-15556 GCA_964411605.1 uncultured archaeon
CTTTTCCTTCAAATAAAGAAATTATTCCAATAAAACCTAGAATTAAATTACCAATTGAAGCAAAGTCCGGTAATCCAATTAAATTAAGATAATTTTCTTTTTTATTGCTCATTTAATTTCTAGGATTTTTGTTGAACCTGCTTTAACTTTTTCTTTTTCCTCTATCAGTATTTGATCAAGTTCAAATGATTTAGGTAAAATTAAATTAACCCTAGATCCAAATGCAATAAACCCAAGTTTTTCACCTTTTTCAATGCACTGTCCTTCATCAACAAAGCAATAAATTCTTCGAGCAAAAAAACCTGCAATTTGAGTAACACAAATGTTGCCTTCCTCATTTTCAATTAAGACCTCATTTTTTTCATTTTTTTCGGATTCTTTTTTAAAAGCTGGTATATGTTTTCCGGGTTCATGGTTTATTTTTTTGATTCCTCCGTTACAAGGAGCTCGGTTAAAATGTACATCAAATGGCCTCATAAAAATACTTATTTTTAAGGCTCCATTCTTTAATTCCTTTATAGATTTAACTCGACCATCTGCAGGGGAAACCCAGCCATTAGTTTTTAAGTCTCTTTGAGGGTCTCTAAAAAACAAAAATTGAAAAACCAATAGAAAAAGTAAACCAATAGAAATTAAGAAAACTTCAAAATATATGGATAAAAGTAATAAAATAAAAGTCGGAAATAAGAATTTTAAGAATACCTTAAAAAATAATTTTTTTCTCATGAATTTCATCTATTCTTTTTTTGTTCCACCAATTCTTTTCTAACCTCAGAGGGTAACTCAATTAATTTAAAAATCATATCCCTGAGCTCAGGTAATTCAGAAAGAACATAATAAGCAATTAGTATCAAAGCTATGAGAGATCCTAGTTTAGCGAAAACATTGTGAGCAATATTAAAACTTCCTGAAATACCCAAGATATTCCATTTTTCAAATAAATTGTTCCCAGTTGCATAAACAACAAAAGCATTTCTTAAAAGATTTAAAAAATAAATTATTAGAACAGAAACCAATATAACTTTTATTTTTCTTTTTAATTCATCGCTTGAAGGTAAAATTGCTCCGATAAACAATGACATACTTCCTAAACCTGTGCATGCGAAAGTAATCTCAATTATTTTTAATCCGTTTTTGCTGAAAGAAATTATGTTATTATTTAATTTCACTGGAACACCTAACGTATGTAGAATAAAAAAAGTATGGTGAGCCACGATTTTTTGAATAAATGTAGGATGGATAGTAGATAAGAAATTATACGGAAAATAAAATAGCGTTGCAAAACCAGCGGCTTTACTAAGATAACTAAGTTCTTTATCAAATTTCTTATGATATTTTATTTCAATAAGGGCTACTGACCAAGCTAAAAAGGAAGATACTGCAGTTAAAATTCCATTAAAGTAATCACTTTTTTCAAAAAAATCAACAGGCAATGAAAACCAAAAAATACCTAAGAAAATCCATCCCAATATAAAGAAGATGTGACTAAACTTATTTTTCTTTAAATAAGACGAAATAATACCGCTGAAATAAAAAATAATACTGATCCAAATACTTAAATCGAACAAAGTATACATTTCGTTCACCAGTTGACTTAAATACAAAGATAAATTTTTTTTATTAAGTTAATATCTTTAGGTTTTTCGATCAAAAAAATCAAGAATAATTAAATTAAGCAATTTAATTTATTGAGAACTATATTTTTTGAAAGAGGAATAAATTAATGATTGAATGTGTTTGTAATGGAAAATATAGGATCCCTGCTCTAGCAGTTGATGTAATTATAGAAGAGAAAAGGAGAATTGTTTTGGTGAAAAGAAAAAATGAACCCTTTGAAGGTATGTGGGCTTTGCCAGGTGGTTTTGTTAGAGAAGGTGAAGAGACAAAAAAGGCTGCTGAAAGAGAGGTAAAAGAGGAAACAAATTTAAAAGTAAACGAAAAAGAATTAGTTGATGTTTTTTCGGATCCTAGTAGAGATCCAAGAGGCCATGTAGTCTCGATAACATATTTTGCCAAAGAGGTAAAAGGTAATTTGTATCCCTCATCAGATGCTGAGGAAGTTAAATTCTTTGAGTTAAATGATTTACCTAATTTGGCATTTGATCATAATAAAATAATTAAATACTACATCAATGAGGTGAAAAAATGAAATTTTGTCCAAAATGTGAGAGTATGATGAAACCAAAAGAAGGTTTTTTCGAGTGCACGAATTGTGATGTTGTTTTAGAGATTAAAGAAGAATATAAATCAAAAGAAAATAGAGTAGAATCTGAAATACCAGTTATAGATAAAAAACAAGATTCAGTTTTACCAACAATTGAAGTAGAGTGCCCTGAATGTGGACACAACAAAGCAGGTTGGTGGATGAGACAAACAAGAAGTGCAGATGAATCAGAAACAAGGTTCTTTAGGTGCTTGGAATGTGGCCATACTTGGAGAGAATATGATTGAACAAAAAGAAAT
>CAYPLQ010000001.1:15566-26207 GCA_964411605.1 uncultured archaeon
CTTATTTCTTACTAAATGGGGTTTAAATTATGGGATTTGAAATAAAAATGAATGCAGGAGAATTTAATAATTCAATTCAGGCGATTTCAAGGCTGGTTGATGAAATTAAATTAAATATTAGTGAAGAAGGGATTAGCACAAAAGCAGCTGATCCAGCTAACGTTGCAATGGTTATCTTTAAGATAAATAAAGAGGGTTTTGAACATTATCAAGTTAACGAAGAAATGACAGTTGGTTTAGATTTAAATAGATTAGAAGACATCCTCAAGATCGCTAACAAAGCTGATATGATAGAATTAAAAAGTGAAGATGGTTCCAAATTATCTATAAGTGTTTCTGGATTTGATTACAGTATCTCATTACTTGATCCATCTACAATTCAACAGGAACCAGAAGTCCCTGATTTAGATTTACCTGCTAAGATTGTGTTAGAAGGCAATAAGATAAGGAAAGCCGTTAGAGCTTCTGAAAAAATCAGTGACTATGTTGTTTTAGCAGCTCAAGGAAATGAATTTCAGATCTCTGCTGAAGGAGATAACGATTCAGTTATGATGCAACTTGAAGAGGATGAATTAATAGAAATCGAAACAGAGAAAGATGCTAGATCTCTTTTTTCAATAGATTATCTTTCCGATATGAGTAAATCAATAAAGGATGCTCCTAGTGCTACTGTAAGATTAGGGACTGATTATCCTGTTACTATTAATTTTGAAATAGTAGACGGTGATGGAGAAGTAGAATATTTGTTGGCTCCTAGAATAGAGTCAAGTTAGAGAATGGATATAAAACTTGCAAAATACCCTTTTTTAAAGGAAGCAAAGAAATTTGTAGAGGAATCTGAAACTGAACTGGAGGATTTAGTTGAATTAGGTTCTGCTAGAGCGAGAGCTAAGGATAGAGTAATTCAAGCTATTGAAGAAGGAAAGATAACTATTCGAGATGAAGATCTTAATAAAAAATCTAATTTCTTCAAAGAAATCTTTTCCTATCCCTTAAGCAGAATATTGGTTTCTTGTATAGAGGATTCTTATCTCATTAAGAGGTACTCTTTAGCTGAGGCAAAATCATATTATGAAAAGCTTGAAAACGAAAAGAAAGAAATCCTCATAGAAATTTCAAAAAACATAGGAATAAAATCAATTAAAATAAATGAAAACAACTTTAAAATACATTTCAGCGATTATTTAAAGTTAACAGATTATTTAAAGGAAAAAAAATGGAAACTTGTCAATCAAATACTAAAAGATGGTTTTGTTTATCTAAATAAAAGAGAATTTAGGAGATTACTACAAGAAGGTATCCGTAAAAAAATAGAACATAATCTACCTATCAATGTTCCCGAAGGAATTTGTAAAAACTTAAACAATGAAATAAATCAAATAAGAAATCAATTGGAAGAAAAAAAATCTCGTTTCACTACAGAAATAAAAGGAATCGTCAAACAAGAACTTTTCCCTCCTTGTATGAGTTACTTAATAAGAGAAATTAAAAGCAATAAGAATCTATCACACCCAGCTAGGTTCGCGATAGTCTCTTTTTTAATAAACATAGGGATGGACGAAAAAGAAATTGTTGATTTATTCGAAGTTTCACCTGATTTTGATAGAGAGAGAACGAGATACCAAGTAGACCATATCAGTGGTCAAATATCAGAAGATAAATATATTCCTCCAGCTTGTTCAACACTCAAAACCTATAATTTATGTGCTGAGAAAGATGATTGGCGCTGTAAAAAAGTTTCTCATCCATTAGGTTACTATGAATGGAGAATAAAATCAGAAAAAAAAGAAGATGAGACTGAGAACTAAAAAATTCCTGAAAGAAAAATTCAGAAATTACTATGAAAAAACAAAATTAATATCACCTCCTTCGATAAAGGAAAGAGAATGGGGTATTATTGTTTTTAATCAAAACTATCCTGAAAAAAAAGTAATGAAGAGACACAAATCTTTTTCAACTAAAGAAGAACTAAGAACTTATTTTAAATCAATAATACCTGCACATGTTTATTTTTCATCTGCATATTACAAAAGACCCTCGGCGCCTACCATGAAGGATAAGGGATGGAAAGGCGCGGACTTAGTTTTTGATTTAGATGCAGATCATTTAAAAGGAGTTAAGGACCTGAATTATAGAGAAATGCTTGAAAAGGTCAAGAAAGAGACAATTCATTTACTTGAGGATTTTTTGTTAGATGACTTCGGATTACCTAAAGAAAATATCAAGGTAGTTTTCTCTGGAGGTAGAGGATACCATATACATGTCAGAGATAAAAGAGTATTAGAACTAAATAGTCAAGAAAGGAGAGAAATAATAGATTATTTATTTGGAAATGGTTTAGACCCAATAGTAAAGAAGAAAAGCGATAGAGGAGCAAATATCTTAGTTTTATCTTCTAAAGACAGTAATTGGAAGTTTAAAGTACTTAAATACATAATTACTTATTTAAAGGAGATTAGAGATAAAAAAGAAAAAGAAGCTATTAAAGAGCTTTCTGAATTTGAAGGCATAGGAAAGAAAATTGCTAAGAGGATATATAATTTCTTAATAGAAGATGGGAGCATTCAAAAAATCAAAGAAAAAAAGAAATTAGATATAGTTAAAGGAATTAATAAGTCTTTTTGGGAACAATTAATAAATAAAGCGAAAGAAGAAATTAAAGCCGAAGCTGATGAACCAGTAACAAGTGATATTAAGAGATTAATTCGTTTACCTTTTTCTTTACATGCAGGAACAGGATTTAAAGTAACTCCCATACCTATAAATGATTTAAATGATTTCAATCCTTTTCACGATGCAGTAGTTTTCAGTGAAGAAAAAGTAAGAATTTATGCAAAAGAAAACTTTGAAACAAAAATTATGAGAAATAAAATAGAAATAGAAAAGGACGAAATAAAGAAAATTCCCGAATATGCTGCTGTTTTTTTAAGTTGCATAGGAAAGGTTGAGGTAGAAGGATGGTAAACTTAGAGATAATCAGAGATTTAGTAAGAAAAGAAAGAAGATCTGATGAATTAGTGGAACTAGATAACGATTTTTATACAAAAGCAGGAAAATACATCGTAGATCTAGAAGATAGTATAAGGGATGAAGAAAACAAAAATAAAGAACTAATGATAAGAGATGAAAAAAACAGCGCAGAGAAGCTTTTAAAGAAATTATTAGAGAGGAGAACAGGAAAAATAATCAATAATGCTTCATTGAATGTATCTGGATTAGATATTGACACAGATAAAATGACAATAACCGAAAAAAATTTATTTAGATCTCTTTCGGAAGAACTAAAAAAAGGTAGAGACAAAATCAAAGAAAAAATTTTTTCAAGACAAGAGGAAATGAATAAGAGAAAAGGTATTAAAAAGGAAAATTTTAATAATTCAGAGAAATCATTTACGGTGATTAGGATTTTAGATGATTTTCCTAAATTTGTAGGCTCTGATGAAAGGAGTCATTATCTTTCAAAGGAAGATGTTGTAGCACTTCCTAAAGAAGATGCAAAAGTTTTAATTAAAAGAGATGTGGCTGAAAAAATAGAAGGGTGAAAAGAAATGAAGATGCCAAGAAGAATAAGAACTCATTGTCCATATTGTAATGAACATCATGAACATGAAATAGAAAAAGCAAGAAAAGGTCAACCCAGTGAAATGAAGTGGGGTCAAAGACAGTTCCGGAGAGTTACAAGTGGATATAGAGGTTATCCACGACCACTACCAACTGGTGGGAAACCCACACAAAAAGTTGATTTAAGATACCGATGCAGTGAATGTGGAAAAGCACATACCAGAGAAGGCTTTAGAGTATCGAGATTGGAATTAGAAGGATAAAAATTGGAATAGAGGATATCTATGAAAGAAGAAAGTAAATTTTTAAAAATTAGGTGCGAAGACTGTGAAAATGAACAAGTAATTTTTAGTAAGGTTAGCAATATTGTTGAATGCAACATATGTGGCAGAACATTAGCGGAACCGACAGGTGGTAAAGCGGAAATAAAGTCAAAGGTGGTAAAAAGAGTTGACGAGTAATGAAGAGTATCCAGAGGAAGGAGAGTTAGTTGTTTGCTCGGTTAAAGAGGTTGTTGATTTTGGTGCATTTGTAGAATTAGAAGAATATGGCAATAAAGAAGGATTAATACATATTTCTGAATTGGCCTCTGGTTGGATTAAACATGTTAGAGACCATGTTCAAGAAGGTCAAAAGGTAGTTTGTAAAGTTTTAGAAGTCGATCCAAGTAAAAAACAAATTAATTTATCCTTAAAGGATGTAAACGAACATCAAAAAAGAGAAAAAATCCAGGAATGGAAAAATGAACAAAAGGGGAGTCGTTGGTTAGATTTTGTTGCTGAGAAACTTGATAGAGAACCTGAGGAATTTAAAGAAGAAATAGATAGCAAGCTCCGAGAAGACTTTAGTGGTTTATTATACAATGCATTTGAAGAAGCAGCTTTAAATGGAAGAGAGCCTTTACTTGAAATTGGATTAAAAGAAGAAGTTGCTGAAGCTTTCGTAGAGGTAGCTCTTGAGAATGTAGAAATTCCATATGTCGAGGTAACTGGTTTTTTAGAGCTCAAATCCCATTCCTCAAATGGAGTTGAAATTTTAAAGCAAGCATTAAAAAGAGCTGAAGAGATAGAGAAAAAAAATGCTGAAATAACTGTTTCTTATGTAGGTGCACCATATTATAGAATACATGTAAAAGCACCTGACTACAAGGTCGCTGAAAATGTCTTGAGTGAAACTAAAGAGGAAGTTATAGAAGAAATAAACAAATTAGATGGAATAGGGAAATTCCATAGAGAAATTGAACAGGAGGCATAAAACTTGAAAACAGAAACCAAAATTTTAGAGGATGTTGACTTAGATAATCCGATACTTATAGAAGGATTACCTGGTGTAGGACACATAGGTAAATTAGCAAATGACCACATGATAGATCAATTAGGAGCAGAGAAGTTTGCAGAGATATATTCACCTCATCTACCACCACAAGTATTAATCAATGAAGATAATTCAGTTAAACTAGTAAGAATAGAATTATATTATGTAAAGCATGAAAATAATGATTTTATTTTTGTAATAGGAGATCATCAAAGCGTAGATAACGAAGGCCACTTCAAATTGGTCGAAGAAATATTAGAAATTGCAGGAAAGTTTGATGTTAAAAAGATATTTACAATTGGAGGATTTGCAACAGGAGAAATGGTTGATGAACCGGATATCTATGGAGCAGTTAACGATACTTCGTTAATAGATGAATTAGAAGAAAAAGGAGTAAAGTTTGAAGAAAATAAACCGGAAGGCGGAATAGTCGGAGCATCTGGTTTATTACTTGGTCTATCAGAGAGAAAAGGCATAAAAGCAGCTTGTTTTATGGGCGAAACATCAGGATACATCGTAGACCCTGTAAGTGCCAAAGCAATACTTGAAATGTTATCAGATTACTTAGATTTCGAAATAGATATGAAAAAACTAGAAGACAGGGCAGACGAAATAGAAGAAGTTGCTCAGAAATTAAAACAAAAACAACAGGGCCAACAACAGCAGCCTCAGCCAAGTGACGAACTGAGATATATAGGCTAAAAACCAAATAAAAATAATTTATTTTTTTCTATTTAGAGATGAAAGAAAATCTTGAAGAAATTTTAGGGATATCTGGGTGCACTGATTGCGAATTATCAAATAACAGAAAAAACATAGTAACTGGGGAAGGAAACACCGATTCTGAGATCTTATTAATAGGTGAAGCACCAGGAAAAGAAGAAGATAAAAGAAAAAGGCCTTTTGTCGGAAAAGCTGGAGATTTATTGAATAATTTTTTAGAAAAAATAGGTCTTGAAAGAGATGAAATATACATAACCAACGTAGTTAAATGTAGACCCCCATCAAACAGAGATCCAAAACAGAAAGAAATGGATGCTTGTAATAAATATCTAAAAAAACAATTAGAAATAATAGACCCATCTCTTATAATCTCTATGGGAAGAATTGCCTCAATGAGGATGAAAAGAGAACGAATTTCCTTGAAAGAAATACATGGAACCTTAACAAATACAGATAATGAATACGGAAACAAGAAATTATTTATAACTTACCATCCTGCTGCTTGTTTATATAACAAAAATCTCGAAAAAGTATTATTAGATGATTTTAAGAAATTAAAAACATATTTTGAAACACTCAGCGGATTTAGTGAATGAATTGGACCTGTCCTTATAAGAAAAGAAAAAAATGCACATATCTAAACAAGAAATGTCACCTTTTCCAAGAAGGCTGTAAATTAAATAAATCTCTGTCCAATAAAAAATAATTGGGTAAAAAAATGAGATATCTCAACATTAGGGGAGAAAAGATACCTAAAATAGGTTTTGGTACTTGGCAAATTAAAGGAAAAAAATGTAAAGAATCTGTAAAAGATGCTCTTGAAATAGGTTATAGGCACATCGACACTGCTCAATATTATGAAAACGAAAAAGAAGTTGGAAAAGGAATAGAAGAATCACCAATTAATAGAAAAGAAATATTTTTAACAACTAAAGTTTGGAGAACAAATTTAGCCTATAAAGATGTTTTAAAGACCACAAAAAAAAGTTTAAAAAAATTAAATACCGATTACTTAGATTTATTATTGATACATTGGCCAAATAACAAAATAGATCTTGAAGAAACTCTTGATGCAATGGCAGAATTAAAAGACGAAGGATTTATAAAAAACTTAGGAGTAAGCAATTTCACTCTAAACTTATTGAAAGATGCTCAAAACAAATCAAAAGAACCTATTTTTTGTGACCAAGTAGAATACCATCCCTTTATCTCCCACAACGATTTATTAGAATTCTGCCAAAAAAACGATATAATGCTTACAGCTTATAGTCCATTAGCAAGAGGAAAAGTGTTAGGTAATGAGGTTCTAGAAGAAATAGGAAAAAAATATGGAAAAACAGAGACACAAGTATCACTTAGATATCTTATACAACAAAAAAATGTTGTAGCTATACCAAAAGCCAGTAACCCCCAACATAGAAAAGAAAATATAGATATATTTGATTTTGAATTATCTTCAGGAGAAATGGAAAAAATAGCTAACCTATCCGAAGGAAAAAAGTTAGTTAATCCATATTTTTCACCCTGGTAATTCTTAACATAGTAACTAAAGACTTATTAAGAGAATCAATAAATTTTCTTAAATATGATACAGATAGATAATGAACTGTGCGGCCATTGCGGGGCCTGTGTTGGAGTATGCCCTGTTAGTGCCTTAGATTTAATCGGATACAGAATAGAGGTAGTGAATGAGTGCATAGATTGTGGAAACTGCATCCAAACTTGTCCTGTAGGAGCAATTGAGGAAAAAAAATGATAAAAAAAGATGTTTTAGTAGTTGGATCAGGTCCAGCAGGAGCAACAGCAGCAAAAGAAACATCAAAAAAAGGGTTAGATACATTATTAGTTGAAAAAAGACAGGAAATTGGTTCACCAATCAGATGTGCAGAAGGAGTAGGCAAATCTATAGAAAATCATGTTGATTTAAAGAAAGAATTAATTTCAAAGGACGTAGTCGGTGCTAAAGTTTTTTCTCCAAGTAAAGAATGGTTTGAAATGACAGAAGAAGTAGCTGGAAACGAAGTTGGCTATATTCTCGATAGAAGAAAATTTGACAGATTTCTAGTAGAAAAAGCAATTGAAGAAGGAAGTGAGGTTAAGTTAAGGACAAGAGCTGAGAGCTTCAAAAGAGAAAATCAAAAAATTAGGACTAAAGTAATAAGAAATGGAAAAGAACTAGAAATTAAAACAGATGTATTAATAGCTGCAGATGGAGTGGAATCAAGGTTAGCACAATTAGCAGATGTAACTGATTCATTAAACTTAAATAACCTTGTTTCATGTGCCCAATACCTAGTAACAGGATTAAACCACATAGATTTAGATTTCACACATTTTCATTTAGGAAAAGATTTTGCCCCAGGAGGCTATGCTTGGATTTTTCCCAAAGGAAAAGATAAGGCAAATATAGGACTAGGAATTCAACCAACCATGGCAGAAAAAAGGCCTATAGATTATTTAGATGATTTTTTAGACAGAATAAACGTAAAAAAAGATAAAGTAATAGAAGAAATCTTTGGAGCAGTTCCCGTTGCACCTCCTCTCGATGAAGCAATAGATGATAACTTCCTAATAATAGGGGATGCAGCAAGGCAATCAGATCCCATAACTGGAGGAGGTATAATAAACGCAATCAAGGCTGGAGAATACGCAGCTGAAGCAATAAAAGAAGCAAAAGAAAAGGGGGAATTCAAAAAACAAAATTTAATGACTTATGAAAATAAAAGAAAAGAAAATATTGCCAAGAAAAATGAAAGAAATTTTAAATTAAAAGAATTATTCCAGAGCCTCAATGATAAACAATATGATTCAATAATAGGTTCTTTAGTAGGATCAGATTTTGATAAGTTATCGGTTGAATCAATTGTTGAAAAATTATTAACAGAAAACCCAGCAGTAGCTAAAAAAATAAACAAAGTTATTTAGAGGGTTTTTTTGACAAGAATAATAGGTGTAGATGAAGCAGGAAAAGGACCTGTCATAGGTCCTATGATAATAGCTGGAGTTGTATTTGAGTGTTCAGAAGATTATTCCGAAAAACCATTTGAGTTAAAAGGCCTAGAAGTTAAAGATTCAAAGAAACTAGTAAAGGAAGAAAGAAAATTACTTTCAACTAAAATAAAAGAAAAATGTATTGAACATCGAACCTTTGCCTTAAAAGCTCCTCATATAGATAATTTAAGGCAAAGAAAAAACATGAACCAAATAATGGTTGATTTCTTTATTGAAGTTCTAAAGCAAATTAATTTCGATATCGCCATATTAGATGCTGCAGATGTCGACAAAAAAAGATTTGGCCAAAAAATCAAAAAAAGATTAAAAACAAAGAAGAAAGTTATTTCAGAACATAAGGCTGATGAAAAATACCCAATAGTTTCAGCAGCTTCTATTTTAGCCAAAACAAGACGAGATAAAGAAATTAAAAGATATGAAGAGAGAATAGGTACTGAAATTGGGAATGGATATCCAAGCGACAATAAAACTAGAGAATTTATTAAAAAATGGGTATCTGAGAACAAAGAATTACCAGTTTTTTGTAGAAAAACATGGAAAACTTCTAAAAATATTTTAAAAGAAATAAAGCAATCTAGATTGGAGGAATTTAGTTGTCTTTAAAGGATATCCCTATTACGGATAACCATATGCATTTGAGAAGAGATGGAAAGGGAATTGATGCAGCAAAAGAATTTCAAGAAGCCGGAGGCACCCATATCTTTTTGGTTAACCTGCCTAGTTGGAACTATGGAATAAGTTTAACTGATCCTTCAGATTATAGAACCCCCTTTGATAAATGCATTAGCTTATCCAAGGAAATTGAACAAAAAACTGAATTAAAAACATACCCAATTATTGGAGTACACCCTGCGGAACTAACAAAATGGACAGATGCTGGAAAATCATTAGAAGAGACTTATAGGTTAATGAAAAAGGGATTAGATATAGCTAAAAATTATGTGGAAAACAAAAAAGCCATAGCGATTGGAGAAGTTGGAAGACCTCATTATCCGGTTAGTGAAGAAACAATGAAGTATTCAAATAAATTGATGAAATATTCTTTTAGGTGTGCAAAAGAAGTTAATTGCCCTGTCCAATTACATACAGAGAACATGGATAAAGAAAGCATTGTTGATTTAACAAAAATCATTGAAGAAGTTGGTTTTGAAAAATCAAAAGTAATTAAACATTTTTCTAATCCATTAATAAATGTTTTTAAGGATCAAGGAATTGTTCCTTCAATTTTAGCTAAAGAAAATAATTTAAAAGATAGTTTAAAAAAAGGAAATAGGTTTTTAATGGAAACTGATTATTTAGATGATTCAAACAGACCAGGTGCTGTTTTAGGACCAAAAAATGTTCCTAAAAAGACTAAATGGTTATTTAAAAAAGATATAGCAACTGAAGAGGATTTATATAATATACATAAGGAACTTCCAGAAGAAATATATGGAATTAATTACGAAAACTAATTTTTTATTTCCTTGATTAATTCAATAACCATTTCAGCTGTTTCTTTTATTTTTGGAGAAATATTTTCTCCAATTGATAAATCTAGTGGTTGAATACCTATCAAATAAGTTTTTAAATCAACTAAATCATTTTTTAATATTTCAATAAAAATTTTTATTGGCATCCTATGAGATGAAACAGGTTTTTTCACCACATCATTTAGGTCTGTAAAGACCACAGAACCTGGTTTTGATTCATGGTCCACAGAGTCAACAATAATCAGAACATCGGGCCCTATTTCTTTGATTTTATTGATGTGTTTCTCAGGGTTCTTACCTCCCTTTAGAACATTAAATTCATCACTTAATTCATCTACGATATATAGACCTACTCTATCATCGCTTCTAAATTTATTTCCTAGGCCTAAGAACAATATTTCTTCATTATTACTAATTAACTGAATTAAATCATTTTTCATGTATACCAGATATCTATTCTATATTTAATTTTCTAAAAGAAAAGATTAATTAGGTAAGTTTTTAAATAAGTAAAAAAAAGATAATCATAATTAATTAAAAACTGTCGTGGGGGTAGAGA
>CAYPLQ010000001.1:26217-36716 GCA_964411605.1 uncultured archaeon
GTAAAAGCTGTTAAAATTAAATAGAAAATATCAGCTAAAAATCACTTGATAGTTGGTTTGTATTCATTTATTTTCTATTTAATTTTAACAGCTTTTACTGGAGAAATTCTCGTATGGGAGCTCCCTGAACTAATTTTAGGGGTTATAATTGCATTAATAACAACTATTGCAGCATCAAGGATATTGAAAGAGATAGATGATTATAGTTTTCTATTAAACCCTATCCGTGTTTTCTGGTTTATAATTTACCTAATACCTTTTTTGGTTAGAGTTGGGGCTTCAAACATAAAAATGGCTTATAGGATATTAACGGGCAAAATAAACCCTGGTATAGTTGAAATTAATCCTGAACTAGAGAAAGACACCTCAATCACTTTATTAGCTAATTCAATAACCCTGACACCAGGAACATTAACTGTTGATGAAGAAAATGGAAAATTGTACATTCATTGGATACAGGTAAAAGAAGATTACGACGTAAACGATGTATGTGGAAGTTTTCCAAAATGGGCTAGGAGGATAGCAGAATGAATTACTTCATGATTGCCGCTGGAATAACTATATCATTAATCGTTATTGCATTTATTAGGGTTATATTAGGTCCTAGAGTCCTTGATAGGGTTGTAGGATTAGAAACCATGAATGTGCTTTCAGTCTCAACATTGTTGTTGATAGGAACAGCACTCAACGAAGTTGTTTTTATAGATGTAGCTGTCTTATATGCTTTACTTAATTTTGTTGGAACCTTATTCATATCTAATTACATAGAGGAGGCTGAAAGTTGAATCTATTAACAAACATCTTACTAATTATTGGTCTAATATTTGTTGCATTAGCAACTATTGGTTTACATCGATTTAATACCGTTTATACTAGAATCCACGCTAGTACATTGTCAACAACTTTCGGTTCAATCTTTTTGGTTTTAGCTATAATAGTTTACTCAATAAATAATTATCAAACTGGTATGCAAGGAATAATAAGTCAAACATTCATAATCCATAGTTTAGTAGCTTTAATTGCAATATTATTAACTAACCCCGTTTCTTCTCATGCCGTAGCTAGAGCAGCTCATAAAGCAGGTTATGAAGTGAAAGGACCAAAAGATGACTTATCAAAGGAGGAAAAGAAATGAATACCTTTTTAATTTATTTATTTATTCTAATGGTTCTTATAACAGTTTCCGCATACTTAGCAATAAATCTAGAGGATTTAGTAGGAGCTGTAATCGCGTTTTCATCTATGAGTCTAGGTCTATCAATAACATTTTATTTATTAGAAGCTCCGGATGTAGCTATAGCAGAAGCTGCTGTAGGAGCTGGTTTAACAACAGCTATTTATTTAATGGCTATAAGGAAAACTGAAAGGTGGGAAAAATGAAAAATAAATTAGCTTTTGTTGTATTGATCTTGTTTTTCGCATATCTCTTAGTTGGATTTGCCTCAATGAGGCCATTTGGTAACCCTGAGTACGAAGACATGGATCAATACATAATAAATAATGCACAAACCGAGGCTGGAGCAAATAATGTTGTAACTTCAGTCGTCTTAGATTTCAGAAGCCTTGACACCTTAGGAGAAGCATCTGTATTATTTACTGCAGTAACTTCTAGTTTAGTCGTAATAAGGAGGTTACATTCATGAAAGGGATGTCAAGAATAGTTAAGACAATTACATCCATAATATATCCCCTCGCCCTCGTTTTTGGTTTCTACATAATCATCCATGGCCATGTAACTCCAGGAGGAGGTTTTCAAGGAGGAACAATAGTAGCAACATCGATAGGGATGATATTAGTTTCTTTTGGTGTAGAAAAAGCGACTCAATGGTACAAAGAAAGCAGTCTATCGATCATTGAAAGTATCGGAGCACTATCTTTTGTCGGAATAGGGTTTCTTGGAATAGGAACAGCTTTCCTCTATAACTTCATGACTGGGGATTTCCCAATTCTTTCAAGAATCCCTGAAGGAATTAACTCAGGATTTGTTAACTCAGGAGGAACCTTACTTCCATTAAATATTGCTATTGCCCTCAAAGTCTTTGCAGGGATAGGGGCAGTTGTATTGGTCTTTGGTTTAATAGCTGGAGGTGAAACCCAATGATTAATTTGCCATTTTTTGCTGTAGCAATTTTATTGTTTTTAGGTTTCTATGGTTTAGCTTTCAAAAGAAACTTAGTAAAAATTGTTATCTCGATTTCAATTATTGAGGCAGCTGCTAATCTATTTATAGTAAGTTTAGGTTATGTTGATGGAGGCGTTGCCCCAATATATACGTTAGCACCAAGTAAAGAAATGGTTTTCCCAACACCACAAGCCCTAGTTTTGACTTCAATTGTAGTTGGATTAGCTATAACTGCATTAATGCTTTCATTAATAATTAGAATGTATGAAGGCTATGGCACTCTTGATACTTCCAAAATAAGGAGGTTAAAAGAATGAACCATCTCCCAATCTTTGCTATTGCTATACCGTTGTTAGTAGGGTTTTTAGTTCCACTTATAGGAAAAATAAATTCCACATTAAGAAACATAATTTCTGTAACAGCAGTTGGTGTAGAACTAGTTGTTACTATACTAATTTTTTATGAAACTATAAAAAACGGCTTAATAACATATGTTATAGGTGCAAAACTTCCAATTCCAACAAACGCAGAGATGCCAGTAAGAATAATATTAAATATTGACGCTCTTGGTGGTTTTTTTGCTTTAATATTTGCATTATTAGCTTTCTTAGCTACGATATTCAGTTGGAAGTTTTTTGTTAAACAAGGAGACGCAAAAAATGGATATTATACCTTATTAATGATATTGGCAGGAGCAGGAGCAGGTTTAGCTTACACAGGAGACTTATTTAATCTATTTGTTTTCTTAGAACTAACTTCTCTATCAGCTGTAGGATTAATAGCATTTAGAGCAAGTGACGTAGAACCTAGCGAAGCTGCATTCAAATTTTTAGTTATAAGTTCAGTGGCTGCATGGATGTTTCTAGTAGCCACGGGATTCCTCTATGGAAAATACGACGCATTGAATATAGCTTTTATAGCTCAAAGAATGAGCTTTGGTGTTATAGATAAAATAACCCTGGTACTATTTATTGGATCACTTGGATTGAAATTTGGAATGGTTCCAATGCACATGTGGGTTCCCGATACCTATGGAGAATCCCCTGCCCCAATATCAATGGTACTAGTTGCATTAAGTCAACTTTCTCTTTACGCACTAATAAGAATAATTTTCACACTCTTTGGAAATCCAATAACACTGTCATTTGGATGGATAATCGTTGTATTTTCACTTCTAACGATGGTAATAGCCGCAACAATGGCATTACTACAAAACAAAATTAAGAGATTAATAGCTTATAGCGCTGTCTCTCAAGTTGGATATATGTTACTTGGAATAGGTGTTGGATTAATTTCCTTGAAACAAGGAAATCTGTTGAATTTCGAAGAATATGGCTTAACAGCTTTGGAAGGAGGAATATTTCATATATTAAATGATGCTATAATTATGGCATTGATGTTTGTAGTTGCAGGATCTATTATCCGACAAGTTGGCAAAGAAGATCTAAATTCTCTTGGTGGACTAGCAAGAAAGATGCCCTTCACTTCTACAATGTTTTTAATAGGAGGAGCAGCTGTAGCAGGACTTCCTCCTTTAAATGGATTTGCTTCAAAATTAGTGATTTATGAATCAGTTTTTAAACTCAATCCATTTCTAACTGCTGTTGCTTTACTTGTTAGTATATTTACAATGGCTATTTATGTAAAAGCATTTCAGGGAGCATTTCTTGGTCCCGAAATGAAAGAATTTAGTGATGTAAAAGAGATACCAAATCACATAAAAATGATTATGATTATATTAGTGGCTTTAATAATCATAATTGGGCTTTTCCCGGGGTTAGTTATAGATAAAATAATAGAACCAGTAGCTCAAGCAGTAATTAATTATCAAAGTTATATAAGAGGTGTATTATGAACATAATTGGTCTTGAAATTAGTGGATATTATAGTCCTCTAATATTTCTTGCAGCAGCTATTATTACAGCAATAATTACTTACCTAATTTGGAGAACGGGTAGCGAAGATGTAACTGGCGACAAGACAGGGGAACCATTTTTATCTGGAAACCCAGAGTTCTCTAAGACAGAATCCCATGTTTCAGGAGACAATCTTTATTGGGGACTAAAACAGGCTTTAGGAGGATATTATAGATGGATGAAGAAAATACATACAGGAATAATTAACGATTACACTATTTGGTATCTAGCGACAGTGGCATTATTGTTATTATTGTTTATAGGGGTGTTATAAAATATGGACTTGTCAAAAAGCTTTGATAAATCACTATGGGTTTTTCATTTCAACTCAGGCTCATGTAATGGGTGTGACATTGAGATTTTAGCTGCTTTAACTCCTCGATATGATATTGAGAGATTTGGTATGAAACTAGTTGGTTCACCTAGACACGCCGACGTTTTGTTAGTGACAGGACCAGTTACAAAACCAACTAAAAAACCTCTTGAAAGAATATATGAACAGATGGCTGATCCAAAAGCTGTTATTGTAGTAGGAAATTGTGGAAACTCTGGACATATTTTTCACGAGTCCTATAACATAGAGGGACCAGTTGATGAAGTAGTTCCAGTAGATGTCCACGTACCTGGGTGTGCCGCACGTCCAGAGGCAATAATCTATGGAGTGGTTAAAGCATGGGAAAAATTAGAGAAATTAAGAAAAGGAGAGAATGTTCAAGAAGAAACTAAGACTGTTACAGAGGAAGAGGCCAAAGAGGTGATAGAATGACAGAATTAAGTTTTTCAGAATTAAAAAAAGAACTTAAAAACAATTTTGAAAATATAGAATTAGAAGTTAATGAAGTTGAATATGGGGTAAGTAAAAGAACCCGACAAAGTATTTGGATGGAAACTGATAAAAACAACGTAAAGGACATTATTTCATTTATTAAAAACATTCAAACTCCTCATTTTGTCACAATGTTCGGAGATGACAAAGATGAATATGTTGAACTAAATTATGTATTAACAATTTTTTATGAATCAGAACACGAAGAAATAACACTTGTCTTAGGTACAGAAATAGAAAAAGAAAACCTAGAAATTGAATCCATTACAGATTTGATTCCAGGGGCAATTACTACTGAGAGAGAAATGCAAGAAATGCTAGGAATAGAAATAAAAGATATCCCTGATGATAGACATATTTATTTACCATTTGATCAACCTGAAGAAAACTATCCTTGGAGACGAGACGAAACTGGTTCAGAAATAATTGATGTATATGAGAAGGAGGGACAGAAATGAATGATAAAGGCGTTGATGAAGATAAATCCAGTGAAACAGATAAAGAGGGGTTAGATGAAGCTGAGTTAAGTGAAGGAAAGAATTCATATAAAATACCTGTTGGACCAATAAATGTTGCTTTACACGAACCTCTCAGGATTTTGTTTTCTGAAGATGGTGAGGAAATAAGAGATGTTGATATAAAACCAGGTTTTGGTCATAATGGCATAGAAAGAATCGTTAGAGAGAGGAACCCTATTCAGGCGGTTCCAGTTTGCCAGAGAATATGTGGGATATGTTCACATTCTCATGGTTTCACATTTGTGAGGGCAGCTGAGAATGCTTTAGACATAGAAACTCCTCCTAGAGCTCAGTATATAAGAGTTATTACACAAGAACTGGAAAGGATTCATTCACATCTTTTGTGGGCAGGATCAGCAGCTCATGAAATAGGTTTTGAATCACTCTTTTATTATATCTGGAAGGAAAGAGAGAAATCAATGGATGCTTTAGAATACTTATCCGGTAATAGAGTGAATTATGAGATGAGTCAAATTGGAGGAGTTAGGAGAGACATAACTCCAGATAGAGAAAAACACCTTAGGGAATCCCTGAAGTACTACAAAAATATTTACAATGAACTTAAAGAAACTTTGCTGACAGATTCTACGGTGAAAGTTAGGACACAGGATACCGGTATATTAGAAAGAGAACAGGCTCTTGAATTAGGGGCTGAAGGACCAACAGCCCGAGCAGCTGGATTAGAAATGGATATTAGACATAACCAAGCTTATTCAGCTTATGCAGATTTAGATATTGATCCAAAAACACCCGAAAAAGTGATAAATGAACCTAGGAGAGATGTTTATGCAAGAATTGCAGTGAGGACACAAGAAATAAAGCAATCTATTGATATAATAGAAGAATCTCTTGAAAAAATGCCTGAAGGCGATATAGCCTATGAAGAAAATTTAGCGAAATTGTTGACAGAAATGAACGAAAGAGGAGGTAAGGGAATAGCTAGAGCAGAGGTTCCAAGAGGAGAATTATTTTATTATTTTGAAAAAGAGGAAGGCGAAGAAGAGATTAAAAACCTAAAAGTAAGGACTCCGACTTATGGAAATATAATTAGTTTAGTTCCAATGTTTAAGGGAGAACAAATAGCTGATATACCGATAATAGCAGCTTCAATTGATCCCTGCATGAGTTGCATGGACAGAGTCATTGTTACTAAAGGAGAAAAAGAGAAGGTTTACACAAAAGAGGATTTAGTCAAAATGAGTCAACAAAAAACTAGGAGGATTAAAAATGGATAATATGGTAATTAATTTATTGATTAAAGTTCCTTTAGTGGCTATAGGTTATTTATTTCTTTCTTTAATTTATAAAGGAATAGATAGAAAAATCCATGCTCAAATGCAATGGAGAATAGGTCCTCCATTGTTACAGCCTTTCTATGATGTAAGAAAACTTTTGACAAAACAAAATATAGTTCCTGAGAACTCAATAAAGACAATATTTAATTTAATGCCTAAGATTGCTCTAATATCTTCATTATTATTGTTATTTTATGTACCTATCGGCCCAATTGACCCAATCCTTTCTCAACATGGTGATTTAATCGTTATACTATATTTATTAGCTATACCTCCCTTAGCAATATCTTTAGGTGGATTCTCTTCTGGTTCACCGTACTCAACAATAGGAGGTCAAAGGGAAATAGTTGCTATGATGTCATATGAATTCCCACTAGCAATAACTATAGCTACAGTAGCTTTTTTAGTAGGAGGTAGTAATGCTTTTTCCTTAGTAGCGGTTACAACAACCCCAATATGGAGTCTAGTAGGTCCAGTTGGTTTTGTTGGATTAATATTATTGCTTGGAGTATTATTAGTTTCAACACCTGCTAAATTATCAAAAATTCCATTTGACGCCTCTAAAGCAGAAGTAGAAATAGCTGAAGGGCCAATGGCTGAGTACTCAGGAAAAAACCTTGCTATGTTTTATTTAGCTGATTCAGTGAAAACAATAGCAATGATATCAATAATTATAGCTATCTTTTTCCCATACAGTTTATCGCCATTAATAGGATTAAGTGGGTTTTTTGCGTTAATAATAGATTTATTGTTTTATTTATTAAAGATATTAGTTATTATGATAGTTATAGTGACTTTTATAAGAACAGCTGTAGCTAGACTAAAAATAGATCAATTTTCAAGACTATTCCTAACAACAGTAACCACTATTTCGTTATTGGGATTAGTCTTAATATGGATTGGAGGTTTTTGAAATGACAAAAATTATGAGAAAGATAGCTAAGCAATTGTTTAAAAAACCATTTACAAATAAATTTCCAGCAAAGTACGCTCCTACTTCTGTATTAAAATTGTTTGATTTAGTTGAGGAAGGTAAAGCAGAATTGAATTCAGGTATAGAAACACCTCCAGATTTTAGAGGAAAGCTCTCTTATGACACAGAAAAATGCATAACATGTTATCAATGTAAAAAAGTTTGTCCTGCCGATGTTATGCAAATCGATGATGACCAAGATGGGGATCTAGTGTTTTATCTAGCCAGATGCACTTTTTGTTCTCAATGCGAAGATATTTGTCCAGTTGATGCAATAGAATTAACAGATGAGTACCTATTAGCTGATGCTGATAAGTACAGCGATAACTTAATACTAAATAGCGATAAAAAACCGGGTGAATTAAATATAAGAGAAACAGAAAAAGATTAAAAACTGGAACTGGGGTCTATAGCTTTGAAGCTACGTAATTAGCGAATTCTTGGGTTCCTGCATCACCGCCTAAGTCATAAGTTAATTTTTTTCCTTCTTTTATTGCTTCTGAAACCGCTTTGTAGATTTTTTTTGCTTCCTTTTCTTCACCTAGGTGTTTTAGCATCATAGATGCTGATAGAATTTCTGCTGTTGGATTAACTTTGTTTTTTCCAGCATATTTGGGAGCACTACCATGAACAGGTTCAAAAACCGCTAAGTCTTTTCCAATATTTCCTCCTGGAGCCACTCCTAATCCTCCAACTAAGCCAGCGCATAAATCAGACATAATGTCTCCAAAGAGATTAGGTGTCAAGAGGACATCGTATCTTTCAGGTTTTTGTACTAATTGCATGGCCATGTTATCAACTATTTTGTTATCAAAATCAATTGAAGGATAGTTCTGAGAAACTTTTTGGGCAACATCTAAAAATAAGCCTCCGGTGGTTTTCATTATATTAGCTTTATGAACTGCAGTAACTTTTTCTCGATCCTCGTTTTTTGCGTACTCAAACGCGAATTTAGCTATCCTTTTTGATGCTTTTTTACTAATAATACAATGAGTTTCAGCTGAATTTTTATCCTCATCACAGTAGTGTTCAACTCCGCTATAAAGACCTTCAGTGTTTTCTCTTATAGTAACTATGTCGGTTTCTTTTATTCCGATACCGGCCAAATTCTTTGTAGGCCTAATATTGGCAAATAAATTAAGTTTTTGCCTTATAGCGACATTTACACTTCTGAAACCTGAACCTACGGGAGTAGTAATAGGGCCTTTTAAGGCTACTTTGTTTTCTTTTATTTTGTCCAAAACTTCCTGAGGAAGTGGAGTACCTTCTTCTTCCATTACGTTTTTTCCTGCTTGCACCTCATCGTACTCTAAATCCACATTTGTTTCAGCTAAAACTTTTTTTGTTGCTTCAACAACTTCTGGACCTGTTCCATCTCCAGGTATTAATGTTATTTTGTAGGCCATACGAAACCACCTTTTTTCTTTATGTATTTAGAAAGTCCATCTTTTTTCAATATCTCTAACATAAATTCACTCAATTTTTCACCACTTCTTTTTTCGTTCTTTGATTTATTTTCTATAACACCCTTTTCTACGTCTACAACGACTTCATCACCTTCTTCAACTATTTCTGAAACATTTGGAACTTTTAATATAGGTAAACCAACATTGATTGAGTTTCTATAAAATATTCTAGCAAAACTTTCAGCTACTACACAAGAAATTCCAGAATGCTTGATAACTAATGGGGCTTGTTCTCTGCTGCTACCACATCCAAAATTTTCGCCAGCAACAATTACATCACCTTCTTCTATTTTTTCATAGAAACTAGGATCAATTCCTTCCATAGCATGTTTTGCTAATTTATCCATATCCAAAGTATCGAATTTATATTTTCCAGGAATTATAGCATCTGTGCTTACGTCATCACTAAATTTCCATGCTTTTCCATTAAAAATCATAATTATGATCCTCCTGGATTGGAAATTTCTCCATTTAATCCAGTAAATGCAGCAGTTTCGGGAGAACCTAAATAAACTTCAGCTTCAGTACTTCCCATCCTTCCCTTGAAGTTTCTGTTAGTTGTTGCAAGAGCTTTCTCACCAGGTCCTAGTATTCCCATATGGGTTCCAGGGCAAGGACCACATCCAGGATTACAAATGGTTGCCCCTGCATCAATAAATGTATTTATTAAGCCATTGTCCACTGCTTTTTTATAAACATCTTTTGAAGCAGGAAAAATAAGGAATCTAACATTTTCATCTATTTTTTTATTTTTAAGTATATCAGCAGCTTTCTTTAGGTCTTTGTATCTCCCATTAGTGCATGAACCTAAAACAACTTGATCTATTTTTGTTCCTTTGACTTTTTGTATGTTTGTTACGTTATCGACTTGGTGTGGTTTGGCTATTTGTGGTTCTAGGTTTTGTGCGTTGATTTGTATTTGTTTTTTGTATTGTGGGTTTTTGTCGCTTTTTGTGTATTTTGGTGCTTTTTTTCCTGTGTATTCTTCGGTTTTTTCATCAGGCTCAATTATACCTGTCTTAGCACCAGCTTCAATAGCCATATTAGTTATTGTAGCTCTTTCTTGGATAGAAAAATCCTCAATCGTTGAACCATGAAACTCCATAGCCTCATATAAAGCACCATCAGCTCCAATATCACCAATTACTTTCAAAATAACATCCTTAGCACCAACGTTTTTTGGTAGTTTTCCGTTTATTGTTATTTTTGTTGTTTGTGGTACTTTGAACCATAGTTTTCCTGTTGCTAGTGCTGCTCCCATGTCGGTTGATCCTACTCCTGTTGCGAAGGCTCCTAGTGCTCCGTATGTGCATGTGTGTGAGTCTGCTCCTATTATTAGTTGTCCGGGTTCAACGTGGTTTTCCATCATTAATTGATGACAAA
>CAYPLQ010000002.1:0-10088 GCA_964411605.1 uncultured archaeon
CTTAGGAAAAAGCTGGCCTGTTTGTTTCCTTATGAGTGCAGCGCTCTTACCAGCTGAGCCACCCCGGCCATTATTACTATCGAGGTTGTTTTTCTTTTTTCCATAAATATTTTGTTGTGAAGTTTGAATCTCCTGGGGTTTATTGATTTTTTCTGTGTCTTTTTATTAGTTTAATTTTTATGTATTTATAATTATTAATTTATAATAACAATTCAATTAAATAATGTGTTTGAGATGAAGGAATCAAAAATAATGGTGCTTGATGAAAAGGAAAAGGAATTTGTTTCTTTGTTAGTTGATTTAGGTACAGATAAGCAGGTTTCAAAGACTTTGGTTTCTTTAGCTAATGATGATTGGCTTAAAAGCAAGGAAATTCAAAAGATAACTGATTTAAGTCAACCTGAAGTAAGTATGGCGATTAATGACTTAAAAAAAAGAGGTTTTCTTGAAGAAAGGATGATTGAAAGAGAAAAAAGAGGTCGGCCGGAAGCTACATATTCTCTCAATAAATCTATTAGTGAAGTAATGGAAGAAATAAAGAAAAAATGGAGGATGGAGAAACAAAAGGAGAGAAGGAAACTTGAGAAAGCAAAAAAGATCTCTGAAGAATTTTCCGAATAATTTCATAGTTTTTGTTTAAATTTCCCTAGCTCTGGAAATTTTAGTACTTCGTCATCTGTTTCAATTATTACTTGGAAGTTGTTTATGTGGCATTTATTTAGGTAAGGAGACATGAGGTCCTTTGAGTCTATGTTGTTTATTTTAACGCCCTTGGTTAGGTTAGAAAATGATGGAAGTAATAAAATATCTGTTTCTTTGTAACAATTTTTTTGGTAAAGGAAACATTGTTTTTTTTCTCCATGTATCTCTATTGCAGGATGTTCATGGCCTATCACTAAAAGATCTTTTTTTTCTAAATCTTTGATTGTTATTTCGTTTCCATGGGTTATTGCTACGTTATTTAATTCATGTTTCTTTTTTGCCTCATAACCTAATTCACTTAAAACAGTATCTAGCATTGTATCGTGAGATCCTCGGATAAAGATATGTTGACCCTTAAATGTTTTTATTATTTCTTTGAGTTTGTTTGGAACATCAGGTGGTATTCCACTAAACTTATGTAATATATCTCCATTATAAATTAATTTCTTAGGATTAAATTCTTTTATCACTTCATTTAAGTTCTTTTTTAGGTATTTTAGTTCTTTAAACGGAAATGAAATACCTTGTTCTATTAATATATCTTCTAATCCTATATGTAGATCTGATACTACACATACATCCTCTTTTGGTAAAAAAATCGAGTTATTTTTGTATTTTAGTTTCATGATTTTATTTCTTCGAGAACTTCTTCATGGAACTGTTTTATCATTGAGTTTTTGTCTTCAGCTAAGACTACATCACTGGCTTGTAAAGTTGCAATTCCAAACATAAAGGGTGAAGGAGTTTTTATTTCTTTTTTAGTTGTTTTTATTTCGTCTTTTTTTATAGAAGAAAGAACTTCTTTTATGTGATTTATTTCTAATTTATCGTATAATATTTCTCTAAATGTTTCTTCTACTACCGCAAAATCTTCTTTTTCTAATGCAAAACTAATTAACATATCTGAATTGAATTGTTGACTTCTTCCACTTTTAGTGTGGCCTTTATAGTTCTCTAAAATCATAAATGAACGAACTGCGTTTATTCTAAACATTCTTTTGAGTAATTCTGTTTTTTTCAATGCATTTCTAAGTGTTTCCTCTAATTTAGTTATGTCTATGTCTTTAATTATTTCAGTTATGTCTATTTTTTTGTTTAAAGGAATTGTTAACGAAAAACCTTGATCCGCTATAGTGACAGATACATTTGTGGTTGTTTCCTTGGATATTAAGTGGCCAAGTAGTCTGCTGAATCCATCATTGAATTTTCTTCCATATGTACTTTGAATTAAATAAGTTCTTTTATGTCTTTCTTTATCTTTATACTCCTCTATATATAATTTATTTGTTGTAGATATTGATTCTGGACCTAAATAACTAATTTGTTCCTTAAACATGTTTTTTATGCTTTTTACAGCGTTTTTATTTATTGGTAAGTTATTTAGGTATTTTTCTATTTTATCGGATTCATTTCTTTGTTCGTATTTGAGGTGCTGTTGTTTGAACTCCAGAATTTTTTTAGCTAAATCATAGGACAAAGGAAGTCTCTCTGAGAACCATCTTGGGACATTGGAAGGTTCTTGTGTTGGATCAACGTAGACTTTTCCTCCACGCCTATATCTGTACTCGTATTTCTCTCCTCCTAGATAAAACACATCTCCTTTTTCTAACTTGTCTAAGTATTCTTCATCTAGGTTCCCAATCCAGTTTTCGTTTTCTCTTGTAAAAACATCACATGAGAAACTAGTAGGTATAGTGCCTAGGTTCGTCATGTATATTACTCGAGCCATTTTTCCTCTTTTACCTATTTTGTTTTTTTCTTCATCATACCAGATTTTTCCATAGATGTTTTTTTCTTCCATTCCCGAATAATTAGCTGTTAAATACCTTATTACGCTATCAAATTCTTTTTCCGTTACTTCACTAAAAGAAAATGATTTTCTTATAACTTCTTTGGCGTTATCTAAATCCCATACTTTATTTATTGCCATACCGTATATGTGTTGGATTAAAACATCTAATGCGTTTCTTGGAATCTGTATCTCATCTATAAATCCCTCACTAGCTTCTTTAACCATAACTGCACATTCCAGTAATTCATCACGATCTAATACAAATAACCTTCCCTTAACTTCTTGATGTAAAGCATGTCCAGATCTACCTATTCTCTGTAAAAGCTTGGAAACAGATTTTGGTGACCCTATTTGGATAACCAGGTCTAAATAAGGCATATCTATTCCTAGTTCTAGAGAAGTACTGGTTGTTACAAAATCGATTTCTCCTTTTTTTAATTTCTTTTCAACATCAACTCTTTTTTCTTTCCCCAGAGAACCATGATGTGCTCCTGAATTACTTTGATCATATTTTTCAGGAAACATTTCTCTTAGATTCTTTAGAACTCTCTCTGATCCGCTTCTTGTGTTTGTAAAAATCAATGTGTTTTTGTGGTTCTGAATTAATTTATTTAGTTTCTTATAGAGTGTCTTACTTATTTTTTCAGAAGAGGTGTTTATTAGGTCTCTAACTGGGCAATTTAATTTAATGTCCATTTCTCTTATGAATCTACAATCAACTGTTTCGTAGTCTCTATTTTGACCTACTAAGAACTTAGCTACTTTTTCGAGTGGCTCAACTGTTGCACTACATCCAATTCTCACAAATTCTTGCTCCGCCATTTCTTGTAGTCTTTCTAGGCTCAATGAAAGATGTAATCCTCTTTTATTTTCCGCCAATGCATGAATTTCATCAACAATTACCCACCTAACTGTTTCTAGTTTTTTCTTGAATTTTGGAGAATTCAACAGAATCGCTAAGGTTTCTGGAGTTGTGTTCAATATATGAGGAGTTGTTTTCAGCATCTTTGATCTCTCAGAATTAGAGGTATCGCCATGACGGATTGCGTGTCTAATTTCTTCTATTTCCTCTCCATTTTCCTTAGCCAATTCCTTAATCCCTTCTAATGGAACTTCTAGGTTCCTATGGATGTCGTTTGCTAATGATTTAAGTGGAGAAATGTATAGGCAATAGACACTGTTTTTAAGTTCTTCTTTTTTACTTAACTTAAATAATTCATTTATTATTGAGGCAAATGAAGAAAGGGTCTTACCTGAACCAGTTGGAGAGCAAATTAATGTGTTTTTTCTTTCATGGATCCTGGGAATTGCTTTTTCTTGAGGTGGTGTAAAGTACCCATTGTTTTTATCGACGTATTCTTTAAATTGATTTTTCCACCATTCACTGACTATTGGTTCAAATATTTCTTCAAGGATTTTTTTATCAATTTTTTCTTCATTCAAAGAACTAGAACTTGGATGTATTTCTTCCATTTTTGATGTAATAAACCTCGGAGCCACATATTTGATTCGACCAAAAAAAAGAGTCTCCAAAAACAAAGGTATTTTTATTTCGTGGTTTTTTCAGGAAAAAAATAAATTTAAAATAAAAAAAGAAAGGTTTTGTTTTTATGTCTTTGTGTAAATTAGGGCTATTGCTACTAAGATAGCTATTAGGGCTAAAGCTGCTAGGTACATGGTGTAGTTGGTCTTTGATTCTAAATCACTTATTGCATCCTGGATTGTTGTTTCTACTTCTCCTGTTAAGCCACTAACTGAGTCTTGAACACTATTAACTGTGTTTTGGACGCTATTAACTGTGTTTTCTATGCTTGATAGTGTTTCTGCTATTTGTCCCTCATATGTTTTGACCACTGTTATTTGAGTTGAAGTGCTTTGGTATTTTTCATGGGTTGCTGTTACTTCGTATTTACCTGGTTCTGCAAATGTAAATGTTGCTGTTCCTTGCTCAGATGTTGTTGCTGTTTGATCTCCTACAGATAACAGAACTCCTTGAATTGGTTCTTCGTTATATGTTGCTTTTAGAGTAATTTGTTCTCCAGTTCTTCTGGTATCTTGAGTTGTTTCGATTGTTAGAGTTAGTTGTGGTGATGAATTATCTGGAACATCTATTTCTTCTAACAATGTTTCTGCTTTACTAACTAATTGTGTACCTAATTCTTTGTTATGAACTGCTATGGCGCCCGTTGGTAAAGCGCCTTCACCTGTAACCATTTCTAAGTAAAACACAGCTTTACTTAATTTAGTGTATTCTTCTTGATATGCTGCTGTAAAGTCTTTAGGATGATCCGTTGCTCCACCATGAATGTCTACACCCATTTTGTTTGCAGTTTCTTCCATCTCTGCATAAACTTCTTCATACCTGGTTTCGAATTCATTCATTGAAGAATTAACTGTTTGTTCGAATTCTGCCAAGTTATTATGGCAATCACATGTGTTTGATTCAACAACTGCTTGTGGACTCCATTCAAACGTGTGGCTTGTGTGACATGCTGTACAATTTGCTGTTACGTTTGCATCACTATGTCCTGTAATAAATTCGCTTGGATCTGCCCACTCGAATGTTTCACCTGTCCATTGTTCATAGTTTGGGTGATTTGGGTGATGGCTTTGGAAACCAGTGGTTACATCAAAGGTTGCATTACATAGTGATGTACAGAATGGAGCGTGTTGACATGTTCCTTGGCCATTGTGGCAACTACCACATAGCATTGATCCATTTATTCGTAATTCCTTTGTATGGGGATTGTGACAAGCTGCACAATCTACTCCTGGGTTCATGTCGTTTTTATTAGCTGTAGATGGTTCATTAAATGGATTGAAGGTATTTGAGTCCCAGGCGCATTCACCTGTTTTTAGATCCCAAACACCTCCTTCAGTAAAGTGACATGAACAAGTTGTAGCGAAAACAGGGAAATCGTCTAATGTGTTACCTTCAGGGTGATAGCTCCAACTTGTGTGGCCTGATTCTTTCCATTCTTCCATAATTCCGGGGTGACATCCGCTTTGGCCACAGAGTTCTGAAGAATAATTAATTGAAACAGGTTTTTGGACTTGAGAGGATTCGTGGCAATTGCTACATTGTTGGTGAGGTCCTTCTTGGGCAGTAGCTACACCTATTAACCCAAAGGAGATAAATGCTATCACTGTAGTTATCGCCATAATCGATAAATAGTTTTTAGTTTTCATCTTATTATGTTATTAGAAAAAAATAGCATTTAAATTTATTGGTTAATTAGTTTCTTCTACAGAATAAATATAATTTTTAGGTTTCTTTAAATTACTCTTTACTTTGATAGAACCTAATAATAACTTAAAACAATAAATAATGGAATCAAATTATTTTTTATGAAAAATATCTAAGATTTTTTTTAAATAAAAAAGAAAAAAAGAGAGGAATTTGGTTTTACATCATTCCGCCCATTCCACCGGGCATTCCGCCTGGAGCACCGCCGGGGCCACCGGGTCCTCCGGGAGCGCCGCCTCCTTCTTCGCCGCTTCCAGAGCCTGAGATGACGTCATCGATTCTTAGTATCATTACTGCTGCTTCTGCTGCAGAGTCAACTGCTTGTGTCTTGACTCTTTGTGGTTCTACAACTCTTGCTTCCCACATATCTATTACTTCGCCATCCATTACATCTAGTCCTGCTGATAAGTCACCTGATTCGTGCATGCTTCTTAGATCTACTAATGTGTCTATTGGGTCTAGGCCAGCGTTTTCAGCTAATGTTCTTGGAACTACTTCTAATGCGTTTGCGAAAGCTTCTACTGCTAATTGTTCTCTTCCTCCGACTGAGGCTGCGTAATCTCTTAGTTCTTGTGCTAGTTCAACTTCTGGTGCTGCTCCACCTGCTACGACTTTTCCGTCTTCTATTGCTACTCCCACTACTCTTAAGGCATCTTGGAATGCTCTTTCAACTTCATCGACTACGTGTTCTGTTCCTCCTCTGATCAATGCTGAAACTGCTTTTGGGTTTTCGCATTCTGTGACGAACAACATGTTGTCTCCTGATATTCTTTTTTCTTCTACGAGTCCTGCGTGCCCTAGGTCTGAGTCTTCTATTTCATTGAGGTTTGAGACTACACTTCCTCCTGTTGCTCTGGCTAATTTCTCCATATCGGATTTTTTGGCTCTTCGAATAGCTAGGATTCCTTCTTTGGCTAAGTAATGTTGTGCCATGTCGTCAATTCCTTTTTGACAGATTACTACGTTTGCTCCTGATTCTTTTATTTTATTTACTTTTTCCTTGAGCATTCCTTCTTCTTCATCTAAGAAGTCTTGTAGTTGATCTGGGCTTGTTATCTGTATCTCTGCGTCTACTTCTGTTTCTTCTACTTCTATTGGTGTTCCTATTAATGCAATCTTTGCTTCCTCTATGCTGCTTGGCATACTTGGATGTACTTTTTCTTTATCGATTATTATTCCATCAATTAATTCTGAGCTTTCTACTCCTCCACCTACTTTTTTCTCAACTTTTATGTTGTCAGTGTCAACTTGGTATTTGTCGTCAACATCATCTGCTATTGATTTTATTGCTTTCACAGTTAGTTTACTTAGTGTGTCTCTTGCTGATTCTGCTCCTTTCCCTGTCATCGCTGTTTCTGCTACTTTTCTTAGTGTTTCTTCATCTTCTATTTCCACTTCTCTTCCTATTTCGTCTTCTAGGACTTCTTGACATCTTTTTGCTGCTAATCTAAATCCTGATGCTATTATCGTTGGATGAACGTCTTGGTCTATTAGGTCTTGTGCTTGTTTTAGTAATTCTCCTGCTATCACTACTGCTGTTGTTGTTCCATCTCCTACTTCGTCTTCTTGTGTTTTTGCTACTTCTACTACCATCTTTGCTGCTGGGTGTTCGATATCCATTTCTTCTAGGATTGTTACACCATCGTTTGTTATCACTACGTCTCCGAGGTTATCGACAAGCATCTTGTCCATGCCTTTTGGACCTAATGTTGTTCTCACTGCTTCAGCAACTGCTTTGGCAGCGTTTATGTTGTTTTCTTGTGCGTCCCTACCTTGGGTTCTTTCAGAATCTTCGCTTAATATAAATACGGGTTGTCTCATTGACATAATTTTGTCCTCCTACGTTGGTATTGTTTTACAAAATTACCACGTAAGTTCAAAAAATAATGGATAGTACTACTATAAAAAACTTACGCCTCTTTTGATCGTTCATTTAAAAGAGATAGAAGTTCCTCAATAGAATCGTTATCAGTTAATTCATTCCTCGTCAAAATAGGTGTATTCTCTATTTTCTCCTTAACTCCTTTATTTTTTTCATTGATAACCATAAAACTCCTATAATCAATAACGCCTGAAACACTACTTAGAATAACTGCTTTTTTCTTCAATCGCTTATTATAAGCTTCGACTCCAGTCAAAAATTTTTCCGTACTTGACTCAGTTAAAGCCTTAAAAGGTGCTTTCCTAGTCGGTAAAACATCAAATCCAAGTGAAGATAAAAAACTAAGTATAGGGTCCTGAATATCTTCCTCTCTTTCCCTTTCTTTTCTCTTAGTTGATAAAGGAACTGATTCGAATAAAGGAGCATCAAGTTCTTCTTCTAATTTCATTGCAACATCAACAGAAATATCTTTCCCCTCTTCATATTTCCTAATCGTGCTCCTAGAAACACCTATTTTTGAAGCCAACTCCCCTTTTGAGATACCTCTCTTTAATCTCTCCTCCTTCAGTTTTTGGCTATTAAGATTTACGTATTTACCTCCAGGTGCAGCATAAACTAATGGAGGAATATCATGAACTAATACATCTCTAAGAGTTCTTGGATTAAGGGATTTGATTCCGTGTCTTTCATAAACCACACCGGGCTCCATCTCTTTTCCATGGTTTTTTCTTCCAACCAAAAATGGAGTCGCAAATAAGAGACTCGATAACTCCATTATTCGACTCGCTAATTCTCTGCTTAAATTATTTATATCAACTAATGTTTTAAGTAAAAGCTTCACGTCTTGTCGCTTTGCCGCATAATCAAAACTTTTTGGATAAATGTTACATTCCTCAGAATAACAAAAACCTGCCTCATCTAAAATATTTAAAACTCTGTTTTTTATTTGTTTCTGTGATTTTGTGCTCATCTCTCTAATAATATAACTTGTTTTATTTGAGATAAATTTTAAGATATTTTTTTGTTCTTAAAGAAATATGTTTGGTAGAGGGTTTATATTGAAAATTGAATTAGGACTTATTAGAGGGATTTGTCAATTACCGGCTTACGTTGCTATCGAAAATGATTATTTCAAAGAAAGAGGACTAGATTGTAGTTATAAAATTGATCCCACTGCGTGGTTGGTTCCTGATCAATTAATTAATGGGGATCTAACTTTTTCCATCATGCCTTGGACTAGAACTGTTAGTGCTAGAGAGAAAGGAAAGGATTTATTGGTAATAGGGGGATCAGGGTACGAAGAAACTGCTGTAGTAGTAAGGAAAGACCTAGATATTGATTCTTTAGAGGATTTGGAGGGGAAAAAAATTTCTTTACCCGCTCCTGGTGGAATGAAGGACATTACTTCTCAGAAATTATTTGAAGAATACGGAATTACTTCAAAAAACACTGAAGTCTATAGGATGCCTAGTGGAGATGCTGCTATGTTATCTTTTTTAAGTGGGGAAGTTGATGCTACTACTAACGTGGAGCCTTATTCTACTTTGTCTACTGAATTAGGTGTAGGTGAAATTATTGCTAGAGGGGATAGCATATTCCCTAAATCACCTGGTTGTTGTGTTACAGCTAAAGAAGAATTTGTAAAAGAAAATGAAGATGTTGTTTTGAAATTCCTAGAAGCTCTAAAAGAAGCAAATGAGTTCATAGATAAAGAACCTAAAGAAGCAGCCGAATTAAGTTCCAAATACATTGGGGTCAAGGGAGAGGTTACTAGAAAAGCTTTGAGAGAAGATAAACCTAAATTAGATATAAGAGATAGTGTCGATGCGATGGATGAAGTTGTTGATAAAATGATTGATTTGGAATACATTGAAAGTAAACCAGAGAACTACTTTGATTTCTCTTATTTAGAAAAAATAATGTAGATAAAAAACATGGCTGATGAGAAAGATTATTCTTTAATTGATATTTTATTTGGAGTTGCTGGCCCAAAGGGAAGAGGGCTGAGAGCTAAAGTCTTAGGACTTTTATGTGTCCATAGGCTACTTTGGTTTCCTTGGGGAGCTATGAGTTTTAGTGTAGGATTGTTTTTGTTCATGGCTTTAACTAATCGAAGTTTGGGTCTGTGGAAAATAATTGTTGGGATATTGGCTGCGGGTTTGTTTACGAGAGTAATTTCGATGGCTGATATGTTATATGATTGGTATATAGGAGAAGATGAGGAGTTGGGGCCACCGAACTCTACACTTCCGTTAGTTACAGGATTGCTTTCTCCTTGGACTCTTGTTTTTTTTATGGTGATTGAATCGATTATTAGTTTAAGCGTTGCTTATATTTTATTTAATATAGAGACCTTTTTGATAGGTCTTTTTATGTTGATTTGGGGGTTAACTTATTCTGCTAGTCCACCGCTAAAGAGTTTGTCTGAGCTTCAAAGAAGAATGTATAGGTCTTTAAGTGGGTTA
>CAYPLQ010000002.1:10193-10621 GCA_964411605.1 uncultured archaeon
CCATGACAAGGACTCATTGAGATTTTATCCACTAAGCGGTTCTCAAACAATTTCTTTTACTTTGTTTATGAGTGTTTTGGAACTAATTTTCTTGTTCTTTCTTTGGCGGACTTTTCGTCTTAACTGGTTATTTTTTGGAATTTATTTAGTTCTGAATGTCCCTAAATTCAAGAAAATAATTGAATCCTATAGAGAACCATTGAAACATAAAACACATATTGAATTAACACATCGTGGTGTTTTGACCTATACATTGATGTTATTGATTCTAAATCTTGCAGGAATCTTTGAGATATTTGCTGGGTGAACTACCTCACCTAATCAAAAAATTTAGAAAGGTGTCTCCTCAGTCAAATAAATAAATACCCAAATTCCATCATCCTATCACCTCAGGGAGAAACCTTCCAAAATCCTTGATTTTGAAAGGA
>CAYPLQ010000002.1:10631-27538 GCA_964411605.1 uncultured archaeon
GGAGTAGTTGACTTATCCAAATACTTGATTAGATAAGTGACTTCTTGGGTGAGAGTTAAAAGTAAGTTATTTCTTTTTTGAGGATTGTTTTATTGTGAGGGAAAAATTGAAGGAATTTAGTGTTTACAGCGGATTTGGGTTTGAAATTAAATTGGAGGTAGATGATAGAGAAGCCAAGATGGTTAGTAAGGGATTTTTGTCGAAGTTCGTGGACTATATTGTCAGTGGATTTAATAGACATGCATCTTTGGAGAAAGTTGCTAGGGTAGATGAGGACAATGTGAAATTATCAAGCATGGTTCCCCCTATTCCAAGCAAACCCTTTAAGAGATTAGTTAAAAATCAATTAAAACGTATTTTTTTGAGAAAACAACCATTGGAGAGCTTGATGTTGCTAACCACTTCTAGTTGCCAATGTGATTGTGGTCACTGCATAGTTCATGGAATGGAAGGTGATAACGAACTTTCTACTGATGATTTGAAACAAATAATGGATAAAGCGATTGAGTTAGGGGCTTATCATATAAGTTTAGAGGGTGGAGAACCTACGTTGAGAGATGATATATTGGAATTGATTGATTACATAGATAAAGAAAAGGTCACAACTCATTTGATAACTAATGGAATAAATCTAGAAAAAGAATTTGTTGATGATTTAAGTAAAGCGGGTTTAGGTTATTTGCATATAAGTCTGGATAGTCCTTACAAAAAGGAACACGATGAATTCAGAAACTATGAGGGTGCTTTTGAGAGAGCTAGTGAAGGCGTTAGGTATGGTGTAAAAAAAGACATGTTGGGGATTGTAGAATATACAGCGACTCCACAAAATGTAGATGAGAATAGATTAGATGATCTTTATGATCACTGTAAGGAACTCGGTGTTGACGAAATCTTGCTTGATGAAGTTGTTCCGGGTGGTAAGTGGGAACTGAAGGAAGAGAACTTGTTGGGGGATAAGGAATATAGTTTATTGGATGCTTTTATGAGAGATAAAAATTCGTTGAGTGATGGCCCTAGAGTTTCTTCTTCTTATTCTTATCGTGATCCCGACATAATGGGTTGCTTTGGTGGGCGGAGATGGATGTGGATTTCGCCTAATGGTGAGATGATGCCTTGTTTCCATACACCAATTTCTTTTGGTAATGTTAGGGAAAAGGGATTGAAAGAAACTTGGAAAGAGATGGGTAGGCATAAATTGTTTAAAAGAAAGAAATGTACATGGAAAGACCCTGAATACCGGAGAAGTTATTTTCCATATATACAAGAAGCTGTTAAAGAAGGGAGACAACCACCTAGAATCGATGAAATAGAAAATGAATGAGTTACATATCGGATTAGATGACACTGATTCGAAGAAAGGGATGTGTACAACTTTTGTTGCCACTAAATTAATCCATGAACTTGATTTAAAGGATAAACTCATAAGTTATCCAGAATTGATTAGGTTTAATCCAACTATTCCATGGAAAACTCGAGGAAACGGTGCATTATGTATTAGAATTGAATTAAGTGATCAAGAAGTTAATGAAATTAAGGATAAGTCAATTGAGTTATTAAAGAAATATAGGGAAAACTCTAGTAATTCTGGAGTTGTTTTTTTTGAGAGAGATCCTAGAGAAATTGATGAAATCAGATCTTTTTCTAAGAGAGCTGTAAAAGAGGTTGTTGGAATCCAAAGGGCTAGGGAATTGGTTTCTGAATTCGGTGAAAAAAGGGAATTTGGTAATGGTCAGGGAATTGTTGGAGCTTTGTGTGCTTGTGGCTATGTTTTTTCGGATTATTCTTACGAACTTATTGCTTATAGAGAAAGAGAAAAATGGGGAGAAGAGAGATACGTTGATAAAGAAAAAGTAAAAGAGGTTTCTTCGAAGTATTATCCCTTTATTTGGGATAATTTTGATTGGGAAAACGATGAATTGGTTCTTTCTCCAAACACACCTTGTCCTGTTCTTTATGGTATTAGAGGAGATGTGGTTAAAAAAATTAGGTCGGCGTCTAATTTATTAGAGACAGAAAAAAAATTGCTTGAGATGTTATTTAAGACAAATCAGGGAACTGATAAGCATTTACAAGAACTTAAAGAAATAAAAAACATTGAACCATTTACTTCAGTAATTATTGAGGGTGAAGTTTCCGAAGAACCTTTTACGATTGAAGGTGGACATGTTATTTTTTCTATTTCCGATGGAGAAGAAGAGATAGATTGTGCTGCCTATGAACCAACTAAAGGATTTAGGGACATAGTTAGAGACCTAATTAGAGGTGATAGAGTTAAAGTATATGGTGGTGTTAGGAAAAAACCACTAACTATTAATTTAGAAAAAATAGAGGTAATTGATTTGGTCAAAGATGTAAGAGAAAGGAACCCTGTTTGTCCTAAATGTGGGAATAGGATGAAGAGTGCTGGTAGGGATCAAGGGTATAGGTGTAGGGACTGTAAAACGAGTGCTGAAGAAAAAGAAAAAAACATTAAAAAACGTGAATTAGATAAAAAAAGATATGAAGTGCCTCCAACTGCTCGAAGACACCTCTCAAAGCCTTTAGTGAGAGATGAGAAAAATTAAGTAATTTTTTCCTTTATTTTAATTTAGTGGGTTTTATGGAGTCATTAATTGAGTTAGCTAATGAAGTGGAGGACCCGGTTAAGCCATGGGGTGATTTTGAGGTTTTAATCCTTTATGGTGTTGTTGGAAAATATCTAAGTGATTTTTTGGCGGAAAAAGAGATTGCTACCAAGGTTTGGTTAAAAAATAATAATTTTTTTCTTAAGAGAGGGAGCAAGGAAAAACCTCTATACATAAGTGATTTCATCGAGAATGTTGATGTAGATTTTTTGTTTAAGAGAAAAAAATATGAGGAATTGGAAGAGGCTCGTTCTGAGCTAAATCCTAAGCAGGAATTAATTTGGAGATATTTTGTTCCAGATAAATTAATTAATTTTTTTTATGCTACTAATGGGGAAGATGGAGAAGAACTTGAAAGAGCTTACTTAGATATTGATAGAGGAAAAAATGTTAGTGCAGAGGAAGCAAGAAAATTGACAAATGAGTTATTGAAAATCATTGATTCTTCGGAGAATTTTTTAGAAGAAATTAGGGATTACTTTGTTTTTTGGACTGGAAATTCCTTTCATTTATATTTCTTTTTTAGAGAAAAGAAGAATTATTCCTTCTATAAAGACTATTTAAGAGTTACTAAAGGGAATAAAGAAAATACATTAGTTGAAAAATGGATTGAGAGAGTTAATGAAAATTTAGGAGGGATCAAAGCTGTTGGTGGACATGAAAGAGTAAATGACAAAATAAATATTGATCCTTCACAGACTCCTCCTGGGAAGTTAGGGAGAATTCCTCTAGGATCTTTACATTTGAAGGACTATAAAACAATAGATGGATTATCTATTCCATTGAAAAAAGAAATGCTATCAAATAATAATTTAATCAATGAATTAAAAAAATATTCGCCCCTAAAAGTGATTAATGAAGCTAAAAATCTAAGTAAGAGGTTACCTTGATGTCTAAGGACACAATTTTGTTTTCTGCTGTAGCTAAGCACTTGGAAAAATTAGAAGGAACTCAGGCCAGACTAAAAATGATTGAGATCTTGGAGGATTTATTTGAAGAAACCCCTCCTAGTCAAATAGATAAAATCTGTTATTTAGTTTTAGGAGAAATTGATGCTTCTTATAAGCACAAGAAACTTGGTTTAGGGGAAAAATTAGTTGAGAGAGCTATTGGTAGGGCTTTTTCTCTTACAACTGATGAAGTTGAAGATATGTTTAAAGAAGAAGGTGATCTTGGTTTAGTAGCTGAAATTGCCTCTAAAAAAAGTTCAGGGGGTTTAGAGGCTTTTACTGATGAAGAAACTAGTAATTATACTTTAAATCAAGTTCACTCTGGTTTAATAAAAATAGCTGAATGTGAGGGAAGTGGTTCACAGGAAAGAAAATTAAAGACACTATCTGGCTTATTAAGCAATTCTACTGAAAAAGGAGTGAGGTACATAACAAGAATTGCGTTAGGTAAGTTAAGGCTTGGAATTGGTGATATGACTATCTTAGATGCTTTAGCTGAGACTTTTACGGGTTCAAAAGAAAATAGGCCACCTATAGAACATGCTTATAACATATCTAGTGATGTTGGATTGGTTGCTAAAAAGGTGGCAAAGAAGGGATTAGATGGTTTAGATGAAATTGATTTAAAAATAGGTAGACCTATTCGTATGATGTTGGCGCAGAGACTTAAGAAATTATCTGAAATAAAAGAAAAAATGGGTGGCGGTGAATTTGCGGCTGAAGAAAAATATGATGGAGAAAGGATGCAGGTTCATAAAGATGGGGGCGAGGTCAAGTTATTCTCAAGAAGACTTGATGACATCACTGACCAATATCCTGATGTTGTTGAGTATGTAAAGGAAAATGTGGTTTCAGAAAAAGCTATAATTGAAGGTGAAGCAGTTGCTATCGAAGATGGTGAATTAAAGAGTTTTCAGAGACTGATGCGTAGAAAAAGGAAATACGATATTGAGGAGTTTGTAGAAAAAATACCAGTTAAATTGTTTTTGTTTGATTTATTGTATGTGGATAATGAGAGTTATTTGAAAAAAAGTTATCCAAACAGAAGGCATAAATTAGAGGAAATAATAGATGAGTCTAGTAATTTAACTCTTTCTGGAAGGATAGTTACTGATAATCTCGACAAAATAGATGACTTCTTTGAGAAATCAATTAATCGAGGATCTGAAGGAATTATTGCGAAATCTTGTTCAGAAGACTCTATTTATCGAGCTGGGGCAAGGGAATGGCTTTGGATTAAATGGAAAAAGGATTATACCACTGAATTGAGTGATACACTAGATTTAACTATTGTAGGTGCTTTTGCAGGTAAGGGTAGGAGGTCAGGGATGTATGGTGCACTTTTATGTGCAGCTTATAATAAAGAAAAAGATGTCTTTGAAACTGTTTGTAAAGTTGGGACAGGTTTTAGTGACGAGGTCCTTGAAAAATTACCAAATAAGTTGGAGGAATATGAGATTAATCATAAACCAGCCAGAGTTGTTTCAGAGATTGAGCCCACTCAGTGGTTTCAACCAAATAAGGTATTAGAAATTCAGGGTGCTGAATTAACTAAAAGCCCTGTTCATTCAGCTGGTCGAGATGAAATTAATGAAGATAAGGGAATCGCAATTAGGTTCCCCCGTTTTGTTAATTTTAGAGAAGACAAGTCTGCGGAAGAAAGTACTTCTGTTAATGAATTAATTGAGATGTATAATCGACAAGAAAAAACCTAAATATTTATTAGAAAAATAAAATATGTTGGCGCAATGATGACCTTGGCCTGTCCGAAATAGATGTAGAGGATTTTGAGTGCTGAGCGCCAACAAAAATTTCTTTCTTAATCACCATGAAAAAAACTGGAACAACGGATCTTCCTCTACATGGAGGAAGTTGCCCAAGTTGGTTATTTAAAAAAATGAAGAAATTGGTTAGTGAGATAAGTGAGTTAATTATTTATGAATATTCTCCGGAAGAATTGGTTGAAAGACTTTCTAATCCAATTTTTTTTCAGGCACTAGGATGTGTTGTTGGATTTGATTGGCATTCTTCAGGTCTCTCAACTACTCTAACAGGTGCTTTAAAAGAAGGTACTTCTCCAGAAACCCATGGAATAAAAGTTGTTGGAGGAAAAGGATCTGAGTCTAGAAAAGCGCCTCAGGAAATAAAAAATAGTGATTCTTTGAGTTCAGAGGAAATAAATGATTTCAAGGACGCTAGTAAGTTATCTGCTAAAGTCGATGATTGTTGTGTACAGGATAGTTATAGTCTTTATCATCATTGTTTTATTTTTAGTGAAAAGAAAAAGTGGACAGTTATCCAACAAGGTATGAACAATGAAATGGCAAGGAGGTACCATTGGTTATCAGAGGAAGTTAATGAATTCATAGAAGAACCTCATAGCGCTATCTGTTGTGATGAAAGAAACAAAACGATTGACTTGACTTCTCGAGAAAGCCGTGAAACTAAAAAGGTGAGTTTAGATCTAGTTAATGATAATCCAGAACATTTGAGGAAATATTTGTTACCAAATAGGTCTCAGACAAGTTTAAGTGATTTCAATAGTTCTATAGAAATGCCTAAGCACCATGAGATCAGAAAAAATGATTTTTCTGAAAAAATAATAAATAATCTAAATAAAGCCTATGAAAGGCAGCCAAGAGATTTTGAAGAATTGATTTCAATAAAGGGAGTGGGCCCCAGGTCTATTAGGGCATTAGCTCTTATTTCTGATTTAGTTTTTGATTCAGATATGAGTACTGAGGACCCAGCTACGTATAGTTTCGCTCACGGTGGGAAAGATGGTATTCCTTATCCTGTAGATGAGGAAACCTATAATGAATCCATTAATTTTTTACAAAAAGCCATCTCAGATGCTAAGGTTGGTAAAAAAGAAAAAAAGAAGTCTTTAAAGAGACTAAAAGAATATATTAATTAATTTAATTTAAATTCAATTCTTTTCCTACCTTTTCCCTTGCTCTCAGTGTCAGTTATATTAAATTCACCTACTTCTTCTGTGTTTTTGACATGTGTCCCTGCACAAGCTGTCTTGTCTAAATCTTTTATTTCAATTATTCTTAATTCCTTAACAGAGTCAGGTAATAAATTGATCCTAGTTCTTTCAGGATCTAATTCTTCTTCCGCTTTTTTTCTTGGCATCTTATATATCTCAATTTCTCTTGATTCTTCTATAACTTCGTTAACTTTCTTTTCTAATTCATCTATTTTATTTGATAAATCTATATCGAAATCAATTCTTGCTCTATCTTGGTATAGTTGATTACCTGTTGTTTTTCCATCATATTCCTCTAAGACTATAGCAGATAATATGTGTTGAGCTGTATGGTATTTCATATGGGAATATCTTCTATCCCAATCTAGTTCACCATGAACTTTGTTTCCTTCTTCAAAATCTATGTTTTCTAATACGTGTTTTACTTTATTGCCTTTTTTTATTGCTTTATTTACTCTGCAACCATCTATTTCTCCTGTATCAGAGGGTTGTCCTCCTCCTTTTGGATAAAAAGCTGTTTTATCTAAAATTACTTCTTGGCCCTTTATTTCTTCTACCTTGGCATCAAATTCCTTTACATAACAATCATCGAAGTATATTAATTTAGTCATTTTTTCCCTCCTTTGGTTCTAGATAAAGATGAATATATGCTATTTCTACTTCTCTAATTGATTCAATTTCTTTTTTTATTTTTTCTTCTAATTCATGTGCTTCTTTTATACCTAACTCAGGTGAAACACTTATTTTTGCGTAAACATGTAATTTTGGGCCTACGTGATGGCATTCTACTTCAAAAGAGCCCAAACTTCTTTTTTCCACGATCTTGATTATTTGGTTCTTCACCTCTTCATCAGGCGCTGAACCTACTAAATAACCTATATTTCTTTTAAATATATCTAAACCAGTTTTAAATATTAATATAGATATAATTAATCCAAAAGCAATATCTAAAATAGGGTAACCTAAATAAATACCGATTACACCAATTAATGCAGATATTGAAGCTAAAACATCTACTTTGTTGTCACCTGCAATCGATTTAAGTAATTCATCGTTTTTTTGTTTTGCTTTATCTCTAAAATATTTATATAAAACTGTTTTAATAATTATAGAAATTGTTAATACCACTAAAAATAAATTACTGTATGAAACAATTTGTTGACCAAATAAAGAATCTAATGCTTCTTTTATTACAAAAATTGCAGTTAATATTATGGATATAGCTATTATTAACGCTATAAATGGTTTAATTCTTTCATGGCCATGTGGGTGGGTTTCGTCGCTTGGCCTATATGAGTAATACACTCCAACTAATACAATAAGTGAATAACCAAAATCAGCTAAGGAATTCACTGAATCAGATTGTAGAGCTATGCTTTTTTGCCATAATGTTGGTAAAAATTTTATGAAAAATAAAAAAAGGTTTATAATAGCTAAAATAGATATTAAGTAAATTAAATTTTTTCTCTTAAAGAATAAATCTATGTCAGAGTCCTGGTACTCCATTTTTTAATTTCCTTTCTTTAACTCTAAGTGTATAGATAATACGCCATTTTTGTATTGATAACTTGTATTTCTTTTCTTGACCTCACCAGGCAAGGGAATATCGGTTGAATATTTTTTAGTAGGTGTCGGTGCAGAGATATGTAAGTTTTCTTTATTGTACAGACCTACTTCTATATCTTTTTCATTGACTCCACAGATCTCAGCTATCACCATAATCTTCTTTCCTTTTTTGAAAACATCAATAAAAGGCTCGTTTTCTTTTGTCTGAAGTTGATTCCAATCCGAATTCTTCAGAGTGTCTTTATAACTCTCTTTAAATTCCTCTTTTGCTTCTCCAAAATTTTCTCCAAGATTCTTTGCTATTTTATTTATTTGCTTGGAAACCCAATTCATTCTCTCATATATATTTAATTTAGTTAATCTAGAAAAAATTATCTCTGCTTTTGATTAAAAATGATTTACATTTCATTAATTTCTAGTTCTTATTGGTCATCTTTTTCTTATATAACTTATTTCCCTTTCCTCTGGTATATTATCTTTTAGGTATTTGTAAGCATTTCCATGGGGGGATCCGTTAAGGAGTTTTTTTATTGCTGAAATTGTTGGTGAAACTCTTTCAGGTTTACCTATCACACCTATTGTTTTTCCATATATGGATATATCAGTTTTTGATATTTTTTCCAATAAATCACGGGACTTACCATTTTTTCCTATTACTCTCCCTTTCAATCTATGTAAGGAATCTTTTGTGTTAGCATAATTGGTTACTTTGATTAAATCAAAAGTCGTTCTTTCCTCCAATATCTTCATTGCTTTTTCTGGAGTAAATCCTCGACCGATAGCTTTTATTACATTTTTTACTTTCCAACCTAACACAGGATCCGCTTCTGTTCTATCTATCTTGACTCTGGAGTCCCTACTATCTATAGTTAATTTTACACCTGTTTCTTCTTCTAATTTCTTCTTAGTTTCACCATCTTTTCCTATTAAAACACCTAAACGATCTTTAGGTATTTTTACATAATCTACTTGGGAAGACATTTTTATTATACCCTTAACTCATCATGTTCCTTAAGCCATCTGACATCCCATTGTTTGTATCTCCATTTGATGTCAGCTTTTTCATCCTGGAAATCCCATGGCTCAATTATTACGACGTCATCTTCTCTTATCCAATTCCTTTTTTGCATTTTCCCTGGGATTCTTGCTATTCTTTTTTCTCCATCTTCGCAATAAACCCTAACTCTGTTAGCACCTAACATACTTATGACTCTCGCCATCATTTCGCCTTTATCAGGAAATCTTGGTTTCCTATTAGTTTGTTCTTCGTTGTCAGTCAGAATTAACACCTCTTCATTTTTTCTCTTGCTGGTCTAAGAACCTTGTTTAAATAATTAGATACTGATTTCTTTAAGTCTAATGGATGAAGTTCTTCTTTCTCAAAATCGGTTTTCACTTCTTTTATCGATGAATAATGAATATCTCCACCATATTGTTCGTCTCTTTCAACGATAAATTCTTCTATTCTCGGAAAAACATGGTACTTCAGAACCTCAAATACTGGGTTATTATGTGTCTCCCCTATAGGGCAATACGCATCCATTATTTTTTCCCTAACTCTTTCCTCTGAGTCAGATAAGTCTATCCAATTTTCTTTAGAGGAAGACATCTTTTCTCCATCCAATCCAGTTAAGATAGGCATATGTAAACTAATTGGTTTTTGATAACCCAAAGAAGAGAGATTTTCTCTTGCTAACATATGTATCTTTCTTTGATCTATTCCTCCAACCGCTACATCTATTCCTAATCTCCCTATATCAATTGTCTGCATTAATGGGTAAAGCATTTGACCTACTCTAGGATTTTCTTTTCTTCGGCTAACTTCATCCATACTTCTTTTAGCCCTATTTAAAGTTACTTGGAGAGATAATTCATACATTTCAAGTAGGTATTCTTTTTCAAGTTGGAATTCACTACCTAAAATGAATTCTGTTTTTTCTTCATCTAATCCATAAGCTAAAAAACATTTTTTATTCATTTCTGCAGTTTTTCTTATTTCTTCCAAACTTCCTTTTTCATTTAAATATGCATGAAGATCTGCTAGTAATATTTTTACTTTAAAACCTGCTTTTTGTAGGTCTATTAATTTGTTTGCTGTTAATAAGTGCCCTAAGTGAAGTGACCCGCTTGGTTCATATCCTACATATGTTACTGGTTCGTCTTTTGTTTTTAGTAACTTCTTAAGTTCTTTTGTTTTCACAACTTCTTCTGTATTTCGTTTAATTAGCTCTAGTTCTTCTTTCATTTCCATCTATATTACCTGCCTTTATTTTTTAATTCCTTAGTTTTTTTCAAAAAATATTTAAAACAATAAGTAATTTAACCTACTTAATTATTGATGATTTTTTTGTTGTGATAAAAATGACTGTTCATCCAATCGAAGGAAGATATGGTTCTAAAGAACTGCGAGATGTTTGGGAAAAAGAATCTGAATTGGAGAAGATGTTGAAAGTGGAAGCTGCTTTAGCTGATTCTGAAGCAGAAGTTGGTGTTATACCATCTGAAGCTGCTGAAGAAATTAATAAAAAGGCTTCTCTAGAATATGTTAAATTAGATCGAGTTAAGGAGATTGAGAGAAAAATTCACCATGACATCATGGCTGTTGTCAAGGCCTTATCTGAGCAATGTAAAAAAGATGCAGGAGAATATGTTCATTTAGGCGCCACTAGTAATGATATTAAGGACACTACTAGGGTTTTACAGATAAAAGATTCATTAAAGATTATTGAAGATAAAATAATTAATTTAGAAGATGTCTTGATTGATCTATGTAAGAAATACAAAATGGTGCCTTGTGCAGGGAGGACACATGGTCAGCATGCTGTTCCCACTACCTTGGGGCATAAATTTGCTATTTTTTTAGATGAAGTCCATAGACACCTTGATCGTCTTTTTGACTTAAAGAAAAGGATGTTGGTAGGTCAAATAACTGGAGCTGTTGGTACTCAAGCTGCTTTAGGGGATAAAGGAGAATTAGTTCATTCTAAAACAATTGAAAAACTTGATTTAGAGCCTGTAACTATTTCTAACCAAGTTATTCAAAGAGATAGGTTTGGTGAGCTCATTTCAGTGTTGAGTTTATTTTCTTGTTCCTTGGACAAAATAGGCAAAGAAATTAGGAATTTGCAGAGAACCGAGATTGGTGAAGTTGAGGAGCCTTTTAAGGAGGATCAGGTTGGTTCAAGCACTATGCCACAAAAGAGGAATCCTATTAAGTCTGAGAGAATCTGTGGTTTGGCTAAGGTTTTAAGAGGAAATGTTCAAACTGAAATGGAAAACATTCCTTTGGAACATGAAAGAGATTTAACTAATTCGTGTTCTGAGAGAATAGTTTTGCCTGAGACTTTTCTCTTATTAGATGAGCAATTGGAGTTAGCTATAGATGTTCTCGATGGTTTAGTAGTTTATGAAGATAAAATCGATGAAGTTCTGAATTTAACTGATGGCTTGAATATGAGTGAGGCTGTGATGATTGGTTTGGTTGAAAAAGGATTTGGTAGACAAAGGGCTCATGAATTGGTCAAAAATTGTTCTATGAAGGCATATGAACAAAATAAGGATTTTTTTGATGTCTTAATAAAGAATAAGGAAATAAACTCTAGATTCAGTGAAAAAGAATTACGTGAGTTACTCGAGCCTAAAAACTATTTAGGTTGTGCGGAACAACACGTTGAAAATGTTATTGACAAGGTATTGAGAAGTAGGGAGGAATAATAATTGGGGGTTTAGTTGCATATTTTGGTGAGGACAATAATAGAGTTAATGATTTGGTTAAGACCCACAAAAACAGAGGCAAAAAACATTCAATAAACAAAAAAGAATTTGAATTACATAAATTTAATTTAAACCATGAATTAACTATTGATAGTCCTAAAAAATTCAGTAAAAACCGTTTCTTAGTTTATGTCGGAAATATTTTTGGTTTAGAGAAAAAAAATATCTTGGGGTTTTTTAGGAAAAATAAATTAGATGAATTATTTAATTCTTCTTTAAGATTTTGTTTCTTGTTTTTTAATCAAAATAAACAAGAAATTCTTTTAGGAAGAGATTTCTCTGGCGCTCATCCACTTTTTTATGCTTTTGAAGATGATTTCTTGGTTGTTGCTTCTGAAAAACATGAGTTACTTTTGAATAATTTTTCTGATGTCCATAGGGTTGATCCTGGGTCAATGGTTTCTTTGAATCGGGATAAAATGAGTGTTTCTAGAAAAGAAATGAGTGTTATAAAAAAAGAGGATAGATATTTTAACAGATTAAATCACTTAAGCAAAAAATTTGTATCCAGATTCAAAAAATCGATCAAAAAAAGAACAAATGACATAGAAAAGGGTGCTGTAGCTTTTTCTGGAGGAGTTGATAGTTCCTTTTTATCTAAAATGTTGAGTGAGTACATTGATGTAAAATTGTTTACTATTGGATTAGAGGGATCTCCAGATCTTGAATGGAGTGGAAAAGCTTCTTCTATTCTAAATTTACCTCATAAAAAAATTGTTTTGGATTTTGATGAAATCAAGGAACTTATTGAGCCCACATTAAGAGTTGTTGCTGACGCTAATAGGTTAAAGATAGGTGTTGGTTTACCTTTTTATAAATTATCAAGTGTTGTTGTAAATGAAGGTTATAATGTGTTGTTCAGTGGTCAAGGATCTGATGAATTATTTCTTGGATATGATAAGTATAGAAGAAGAGGTAATCCAAAAAAGGAGATCTTGATGGATTTAGAAAAAATGGCGGAGGAAAATATCGAAAGAGATGAAGCTGTTTGCATGGAAAATAGTGTCGAAATACGTAATCCCTACTTAGATAAAGAAATAATAGATTTTGCACTTGGTTTACCTTATGAAATAAATTTACCAGAAAAAAGAGTTGTTAGAGAAGCTGCTAAAAATGTTTTGCCTGAAAAAATCTGGAAGAGAGAGAAAAAATCTGTTCAATATGGAACAAGAATTGATCGAGAGATTGATAGAATAGCAAGAAAAAACGGTTTTAAGAGAAGAATAGGTAATCACGTCGATAAATATCTTTCTTCAGTTGCTGAAGATGTTTTTCCAAAAAAAGTTCTACATGAAGTCAGCGATTACATCGATCATTGAGGATTGAGTTATTAAACCCAATAATTTTCCTTCATTATTTATTATTGGAATTCTTTGAATCCCTGTTTTTTGCATCTCTTTTGCGATCTCTTTTATTCTAGAATTTGGTTTTTTGCAGATAATGTCTTTAGTCATTATTTCTCTCACTAATAAATTTCCTTTTGCTGAGGGAATATTTATGTCTCTAAGAGTTATGAAACCAATTACTTTTTTTTCTTCATCAACTACAGGTAATCCACCGATGTTGTTTCTCGACATAACTAATTCAGCAGTAGCAACTCTGTCATTTGGTTTAATTGTTTTTACTTCTTCTTTAGATATCATTACTTTTTTAGCTTTCATTTTACCTTATTTAAAAAATTATATTCAGTAAGGATATTTTTTGTTGGAAAATTAACCAAAGAAATAATAGTTTCTGCATAAAATATGATTTTAGAAAAATGAAGACGTCATTTAAAATATTTGAGGTTTGGGGTATTCCAATTAAATTACATATTTCGTTTCTCTTGATTTTGCCTATTTTTGCTTTTGTATTTGCTACTACTGAATATTTCTTTGCTTATTTGCTCAATGAATCTAGTTTACTCGCCTATGGGTTAGGTACATTATTAGCTATATCTTTTTTCTTATGTATCCTCTTACATGAGTTAGGTCATTCTTATGTCGCCTTAAAATCAGGTATAAATATTTCTAGTATAACTCTCATGATTTTTGGTGGAGTTTCTTCAATGGATGACCCCAAGGAGGATCCAGAGACCGAATTAAAACTTGCTTTAGCAGGCCCCGCTGTTAGTATCGTAATTGGTTTAGTTTTGATTTCTTTAACTTATGTATTTGATTTTGGTATACCTTTCTTCGGTAATGTGGAATCTATTCCTGCTATAATGGTTGGTTGGTTAGGTTACATTAATTTTGTATTAGCTGGTTTTAATTTAATCCCTGCTTTCCCTATGGATGGTGGTAGAGTTCTTAGAAGCTTATTGGCTCGAAGAATGCCTTATATTGATGCTACAGAAAAAGCTGCTGGTGTTGGGAAGGCATTTGCTTTAGGTCTTGGTTTGTTAGGTTTATTAACTTTCTCTGCTGGTGGTTTCTGGTTTATTTTGATTGCTTCCTTTATTTACATTGGTGCGAATGAGGAAGAAAAAGCCACAAAGATATCTGGAGCGTTAGCTGGTGTAAAGGTCAGAGATTTGATGACAGAAGACGTGGTTTTTGTTGAAGAAAATATTTCGCTAGAAGAATTAGTTGATTTAATCAAAAAAAGAAAACATATGGGGTATCCTGTGGTTAGGGATAATGAATTGATTGGAATAGTTACATTCGATGATGTTAGTTCTATATCTGAAGAGGAGAGAAAAAACAAAAAAGTTGGTGACGTAATGACTAGAGACGTTATTTCTGTTTCTCCTGATAGAGATGCATATGATGCTCTCAAAGAACTTTCTAAAAACAATATTGGGAGGTTACCTGTTGTTGAGGCCGATGAATTGGTAGGTATTTTATCAAGATCTGATTTCACAACTGCTCTTCGATTAGACCAGCTCTGGGGTAGATGATGGAAAAAAATGAAGCAAAGATCCATTTAGTCACCACTTCTCATGTATCTGAGAAAAGTGTAAAAGAGGTTAGAGACACTATAGAAGAAATTAAACCTGATATTGTTGGTGTTGAATTAGATTTGAATAGATACAAAGCTCTTATGAGTGAAAAAAACAAAAAATCTTCTTTTAGGTTCTTTAAAAGAAATTTGTTTTTTGGTTTTTTTCAGAAATTATTGAGTTATCTTCAAAGTCGTGTTGGTGAGAATCTTGGAGTTGATCCTGGTTCTGAGATGAAAGAAGCGATTAATGTTGCTGAAAAAAATGATATTCCTATTGTTTTGTTAGATAGGGACATTAGAATTACTTTAGAGCGAATGTGGAAAAAAATGGGTTTTTTGGAAAAATTAAAAGTTTTTGGTGCCTTATTCTTAGGTTTATTTGGTGTAGGTACAAAAAAGGTTGAAGTAGACAAGATAACTAAAGATGAAACTGTTAATTACTTAATGGATGAGTTGAGAAATTTCTCACCCAGTGTTGCTGAGACAATAATTGATGAAAGAGATGCTTACATAGCAAATAATTTGCTTGGTCATGCTGCCAAAGGAAGGGAAATCGTGGCCGTCATTGGTGCTGGTCACAAAAAAGGTGTTTTGGATTTCTTACAGAACCACGACAAAATTCCGGATATCAAAGAACTAGAAGAGGTATAAAATTTGTTTGATAATTTTTCTTTTAGTATGAGAGAATTAAAGGAGATATCTATTGCTTGGTTCTTAATTTCTTTAGCTTTATCCATAGCTTTGATATGGCGAGGGCAGCCCCCGATTTTGACTACATTTTTTAGTTCTGTATTTGTCCAAAGCCTCTTAATCTCTTTAATTACTGTCGGAGTGGCTTTTATTTTCCATGAGATGGGGCATAAATTTGTTGCTCAAAAAATGGGGTATTGGGCTGAATTTAGGATGAATCTAAAGATGTTGTTGTTGGCTCTGTTTTTTGCTTATGCAGGTGGTTTTGTTTTCGCAGCACCTGGTGCCGTAAGGATTTTTGGTAAAAATATTTCTCTAGAAGAAAATGCTAAGATTTCAATAACTGGTCCTTTGGTGAATTTATTTAGTGGTTTCTTTATTTTTTTACCTATGACTTATTTAAGTGGTTTTTTAGGGAAAATAGGTTTTTATGGAGTTGTGATTAATTTTTTCTTAGCTGCTTTTAATTTATTACCTTTTGGTGTTTTCGATGGAAAAAAAATCTATCGATGGAATAAGTTAATTTATTTAGTTTTATTAGGCGCTGCCTTAATTGGTGTATTTTTCTCTTTTGGTTTCCTATAAACATTTTATCTAAATGGTTGAGAAGACACCTTCCTAAATCATTGAATTAGGTAGGGGTCACTTCACTCAAGGACTTTATCTGTTGTAGAGGCTGTTTCCTTGGGCATCAATTGAAACTATACAAGGCAGTTGTTTTATTTCAAGTTCCCAAACTGCTTCTGGGATTCCTAGATCTAGCCAATGTACATCAAGGACTTTTTTGATTGATTTAGATGCTAAAGCTGCTGCACCACCAGTGTAAGACAAATAAACACAATTATTTTTTTCTAAACTACTAATAACAGATTCTTCAAGCCCACCTTTACCAATTAAGACTCTTATTTTATGTTTACGTAATAGAGGCGGTATGTACTTACTAAGTCTAGTACTTGTCGTTGGTCCAGCAGATATGATTTCCCATTCATTATTTTGTTTTTTGACTAAGGGACCGCAGTGATAAATTATAGAGTTATCTAAGGAAAAAGGTATTTCTTTTCTTTCTAATATTCTCTCATGAGCTGCGTCTCTAGCAGTAAAAACTTTTCCAGTAATTTTTACTTCATCACCTATTTTTAATTGATTTATATCCTCTTTTTTTATTGGATAACTTATTTCCATTTTAATCACCTAATTTTAATAGTTTTTTTTCTAGCTGCCCAGCATTGTATGTTCAACGCAACTGGTAATGAGGCTGTGTGACAAGCTGCTGTTTTTATCGAGACGCCTAAGACAGTTGTTTTTCCACCTAAGCCCATTGGACCAATATTTAATTCATTAGCTTTATTCAGTATCTTTTTTTCAAGCTCTCCAATTTTTTTTTTTTTT
>CAYPLQ010000003.1:0-4205 GCA_964411605.1 uncultured archaeon
CAAAACTTAAAACAGATCTTCATATCCATTCCAAGTACTCAGAAGATGGGTCAGGTGAGATTAAAGAAATAATTGATTTTGCCATTGAGAGAGGGTTGGATGCAATAGCAATAACAGATCATGACTGCGTAAAAGGTAGTTTAGAGGCTAAAGAGATTAGTGACAAAGAAGATATCCTAGTTATTCCAGGCCAAGAAGTGACTACGAAAGAAGGACACTTAATTGTTTTAGGTACAGAAAAAAAGATAACACCTCATCAGAGATTAAAAAGAACTTTAGAAGAAGTGAGAGAAGTAGATGGTTTTTCTATAGCTCCACATCCTTTTCATAGATATAGGCATGGTTTAGGGCGAAGCTTAAAGAAGTATTCCGAGAAAATTGATGCGATAGAGGTTTATAACTCAAGATACATCACTGGGATAGCTAATAAGAGGGCAAAATGGTTTACAGAGCGCAAAAAAATCCCTGCTGTGGCAGGAAGTGATGCACATATTCCTGAAGTTATTGGGTATGGTAAAACCCTTGTTGAGGCAAAAAGGGATGAGGAAAAAATATTGGCGGCAATAAAAGAAAATAGAACTAATGTTCAATTAAATAAAACCCCGTTTCTTTGTTTGTTAAACAGGCTTGGCCTTCTTTTTTTGGTAGTGTTAAGAGAGGCTTTTATAAGAGGGTTTTACGTTGCAAAAAGGATTTAGACTCTTTGATTTAGTTTTTCTAGGATATCTATTTCTTTTTTTGAACCAGTTTTCTTTACTATTTCTATTGCCTTTTTTATCTCTTTTTTTTGTTTTTCTTGATCCTTGAATGGTATCTTTGTATAGTGAATTAATGCTTCTATTATTGCTGAATTTGCTCTACAATACCCTTTTTGGGGTTTTTCTTTTTCATTTATTTCTTGTATCCCTAACTTAGAGATTATGTAATTTTCTTTATCTATTAATCACTTTAGCTCTCCTTTTATTGTAAGAAAAGAATTTTTTAATGCAAATTCGTTAATTTCTAATTCTTTATCAAATATTGATTTAAAAAAAATTTCAGCGTCATTTGTTAGGTTTACACTAAAAGAAGAATTTTCTAGTAGGTTGTAATAGGTATTTGTTTTCTTATAAATTTTAGCTTTTAAACTCTTTTTAGAGGTTTTTTTAATCCCTATAGGGGCATGATTAATTTTGTTTTGAGATTTTGTTAAAAAAATTGTTTCAATGATTCTGCCTGCGATAAGTCCCTTTTCTTTTAGTTTCTTAATTTTCATAGAAAACACCTATTCTGATTTATCCAGTAATCTCAGATAAATCGAGGATGATAGTATATCTGCTGTTGTGCCTGGGCTTATTGATTTCTTGTTTAGTTCTTTATCTAATTTCTTTATTTCTTTCATTGGAAAATCATTTTCTGTTATGTTTTTTGCTCTTTTAGATATTTTATTTGCTGTTTTTCTAGAATAAATTTTTTGTATATGTGTATCAGGTTTTTGTAATAAATAAATAAACGCCTTCACCAATTCATTGTTTTTGATTTCTTTGTTTTTTAAGAACTGATAACCTCTCTGGGTTCTTTCAAAGGAATTAACTAATTCTTTGGCGATGTCATCTCTTTGACTTGAGATTTCCATTAGTTCATTGAAATCTATTTCTTTTTCTGAGATTTCAACGATTGCTTCATGTGATCCAGCATTTAATTCTTCTCTTTCTCCCAATCCACCTATTTCGACTAAATTTAATGCATTATAGAAACTTATTGAATCTTCTACATCACTATATTTTATTATTTCGTTTGCTTTTTTAATTACTTCCTCAATATCATTTTTTTGTGTCTTTGATGCCTTAAACAAAGGTGCATGTAATAATATTGATCCAAAATGTGTATTAACTCCACTATGAGATTTTATCATTTCTTTTGTGGATTTATAAATTAGTTCACCTATTTTTAATTGACTATTTTCTTCGAATGCTCTTCCAATTGCTAAAGATGATTTTATAAAATCTATGAAGGACATGTCTTCGTGTTCATGATTCTTATCTACACAACCTGGTTTTGGTGTCGTCTGAAGTTCTAATAAAAGTGAAAGTCTGAGTTTATCCTCGATTTTTTCTAAATTCAGTCTAAAAAACCTCCTCAATCAAAAATTTAGCTAATCTTTTTTCGTCTCTCTTATTTTTCATTAATATATTCGTCTTTATAGAATTATTTGGTGGATTTTCTTCTCGATTATCAACAATAATTTTGTCTAGAAATTCACTATAAAAATTTCTCACACCTTTTGAACTTGGTTCATAACCCTTAACTTTCATTAATCTGGCTGCTGGACCACTAATAACTTCTTTTCCGATGAATGGACTTATTGATATTACTTTTTTATTTTTCAATAATTTTTTAACGTTTTTTAGAGATAGTATAGGATTAATACTAGTTATTGGATTACTAGGTCCAATTAAAATTTTTTCTTCTTTTTTTAATTTTTTTAGAAATTCTTTTGAAGGAGTAGCTTTTTCTATTCCTTTAAACAAAACATCCTTTATTTCTTGATCAGAGTTTTTTATCCACCATCTCTGGAAATGTAGGTCTTCTCCTTTTTTTGTACGTATAATGGTCGTCACTTCATCATCTGTCATGGGAAATACTTCGATTTCAACACCCAATTTTTTTCTTATTATTTCCGTTGCTTCAGTTAAAGAATTGTTTTTCAATATTTTTGTTCTTAGCAAGTGAATTGCTCTATCCTTATCCCCTATCTGCATAAATTCACTGTGATCAAGGTTATTTAAAAAATTATTTGTCTCAAAACTGTCATTTTTTATTCCCCACCATTTCTCATCATCAATTAGGCCTGATAATGTATAAAGCACTGTATCAAGGTCAGGACAAACTAATGAATTCGTCATCCAAATGTCGTCTCCAGTGTTTGCTACAACTTTTACCTCCGTGGGGGGAAGCACTTCTTTTATGCCTCTCAGCAATTTAGGGGTTCCGGTGCCTCCAGAAAAAACAAACATCTTATCTAAATATTGACTCGTCTTTTCTTCTATTTATGGTTTCTCCTTTAGGCTCACCATCATAGTTAAATCCCTTGATAACTGCTACTGGGATTCCTTTATCAGATTCACCAAAAACTAAATTAGCAGCTGAAGCTAATTCATCTGCTATACATTCAGTTGTTGTCTCCATTTCTCTCCCAAATAAATCTTTAATACCAACACAAGAAGAAAATGGTTTTAAACCAGCGTAGCCTATAGCTAATCCAACAGTTCCTTTTCTAAAAGGTCTTCCGACAGAATCAGAAATAATTATTGGGGCTTTGAGTTTTTCAAATAATTTTTCTGCAACTTTTTTAGGGTCTCTGATAGGTAAAATCGCTTTTCCTTTTCCCGCGTTTGATAAATCTATTCCTGCGTTTGCACATACCAATCCATTTATTTCTGTTATTATAAAATTCTCTTCCACAGCAATTATTTCATCACATTCATTAATTATTAATTGACAAATTTTTTTATCTTTTTTACTTTTTTTAGATAGTTTTTTTGCTTTTTCTGACACCTTCACTTCTTTTAATTCCTTAACTCTGCCTTTTGATCTAGAAACCACGGTTTCAGAGATGACTAATATGTCTTTTTTTCTAAAATCAACTTCTTCTTTAATAACCGAAACAAGATCATTTCCTTCTTTAATTATTGGTAATTTCGCACCCACAATTTCAATTGACATCACTAATAAAAAGAATCAGTAGGGAGATAAATGAATATTTCGAACCTCAAGATAGATAGTAATAAAAGAACAGAATTCATTGACATAACAGATGAGATTAACGAAGAAATTGATTTTGAGGAGGGCTGGATTTTTGTTTTTTCTAAACACACTACTTCTGGCCTCACTATCAACGAAAATGAAGAAAGGCTAAAAAAGGATATGGAAAGGGCACTTAATGAATTGATTAAAGAAAAAGGATGGGAGCACAATGAAATAGATAATAATGCAGATTCTCATCTTCGAGGGATGTTATTAGACAGTAGCTTAGTTATACCTGTTAGAAATAATTCATTGGATATAGGTACTTGGCAATCAGTTTTCTTTGTTGAACTAGATGGTCCTAGAACGAGAAACGTCTACTTGGGTTTTAATTTAAAAAATAAATAAATTAATGTTTTTTGGTTATTATTAGTTTATTAAGATGAGCAAAATCATAAAAGACCCTGTTCATGGATATA
>CAYPLQ010000003.1:4335-5211 GCA_964411605.1 uncultured archaeon
TGGATATATAAACGTTGAAGATTTTGTTATTAATTTGATAGATACTTCAGAGGTTCAGAGACTTCGGAGAATTCGACAACTTGGTTTTTCGTATCTGGTTTATCCCGGAGCCAATCATACGCGCTTTGAGCATTCCTTGGGAACATATCACCTAGGAACTATTCTTTGTAGGAATATTGATATAGAAGGAGAGGATAAGAAAGCTATCCAAGCAGCTGCTTTGTTACATGATATTGGTCATGGTCCTTTTTCTCATACCTCAGAAGAAGTTATCGAAAAGGAAGGAGGATTGTCACATGAAGAATTTGCTAAAAAAAAGATAAAAGAAAGTAAGATAACTGATAAATTAATTAAAAACAATATTTCGCCTGAAAGAGTTTTTGAGTTAATTGATGGGGAAGGAAGGTATGGAGAAGCTGTTTCCAGTGAATTAGATGTTGATAGAATGGATTATTTGGTAAGAGATGCTCATTATACGGGAGTTGCTTATGGATCTATTGATTATGAGAGAATTCTTAATGAAATTAAGTTTGAAGAAGGTGAATTAATAGTTAAAAGTGGTGGACTAGAGGCAGCTGAGTCTTTATTAGTTTCTAGATTTTTAATGCAACCTACTGTTTATTTTCATCATGCATCTAGGATAGCTGAGACAATGGTTTCTAGAGCTATTGAAAAAGCTCTAAGGAAAAATTATTTTGATCCAATGGAATTCAGAAGCATGTTTGATAGCGAAGTTCTGCTTAAGATGACGAATCTTGATGATGATTACATTAAAAAAATAGCTAATCGATTATTTGATAGAAAACTTCTTAAGGGAGTTGTTTCAAAAAATATAGATATAATTGAAGAGAATGAAGTAATTAAAAAAATTAAAGA
>CAYPLQ010000003.1:5356-18804 GCA_964411605.1 uncultured archaeon
ATTTAATATTTACGCTCCTAAAGAAAAAACAAAAGAAGTAAAAGAGGTTTCAGAAAAAATACTTGATCTTTAAAGGGTGATTTTTTTGAAAATAATTGTTGCAATAACCGGAGCCAGTGGAATTCAATATGGAATTAGATTACTTGAAGTTTTTGCCAATAAAAAGGACATAGAAACATATTTAGTTGTTTCTAATGCAGGTAAAGAAATAATGAGAATCGAAACAGATTATGAATTAAATGATTTAAAAAATCTATGTGATAAATTTTTTGATGAAAATAACCTAGAAGCTTCTATTGCAAGCGGTTCTTTTTTAACTGAAGGCATGGTGATTGTTCCTGCAAGCCAAAAGACAATTGGAGCAATTGCTAATGGATATGCAGATAATTTAGTGGTTAGAGCTGCAGATGTTTGCTTAAAAGAAGATAGAAAATTAGTTATAGTTCCTAGAGAAACTCCACTAAACGATATTCATCTAAAAAACATGTTGGATCTGTCAAAGGCAGGTGCAAAAATATTGCCAGCTTCACCTGGTTATTATCATCAACCAAAAAAAATTAATGAATTATTTGATTTTATTGTAGGAAGAATACTTGATCAATTCGAGGTTAAACATAATCTCTTTGAAAGGTGGAGATAAATTGAGGGATTTCTTAGAAAAAATAGATGTTTATGAGGTAAATAAACAGGTATCACCAAAATATGAAATACCTGCTTTGGCAAAAAAAACCGATAAAACCCTTTTGTTCAAAAATGTTAATGGATCCGAATTACCTGTTATAATTAATTTAGCCAACACAAGAGAAAAAATAGCTAAATCAATAGGATGTGGGATTCAAGACATTCCTAATAGGTTAATGGAGGCTATAGATTCTCCTAAGGAAACAAGGATTAATGGTGCTTTATCTACAGAAGAACCAGATTTAGATGAATTACCTATTCTAAAGCATTACCCAAAAGATAAGGGAAAATACATAACTTCTGGTGTTGTAGTCACTAAAAACGAAGAAGGTGAAAGAAATGCTTCTATCCATAGGTTGTTAGTGAATGGTAAGGATGAATTAGGTATTAGGATCGTTAAAAGACATTTATATAATTATTTCAAAGAAGCTGAAAAAAAAGACAAAGCACTTGAAGTAGGAATAGTTATTGGATTAGATCCAGCTTCTTTATTAGGCACCTGCACAAGAGTCCCAAAAGGATATGATGAATTTAAATTAATTGGATCACTTAAGGAACAAGAAACTGTTTTATATAAAGGAGATACAGTGGATTTAGAGTTACCAGATGGAGAAATCATTTTAGAAGGAAAAATTTTGCCGAATAAAAGAAAAAAAGAGGGTCCTTTTGTAGATGTAACAGGTACTTACGATGTTGTTAGAAATGAACCTATAATCAAATTAAGTGGCATGAGAATCAAAGGTAATGCGATTTATCAAGGTCTCTTGCCAGCAGGTGACGAACATAAACACATCATGGGTTTGCCTTATGAGCCTTTAATTATTAAGAAAGTAAATGAAGTATGTGACGCTAAAAACGCTGTTTTAACTAAAGGAAGCAGCTGTTATCTTCATGGAATCGTTCAAATAAACAAAAAATCGGAAAAAGACGGTTTAAAAGCAATTAAAAAGGCTATGGAAGCTCATCAAAGTATGAAGCACTGTATTGTCATAGATGAAGACATAAATATATACAAGAGAGAAGATCTTGAATATGCGATTTCTACAAGAGTTAAAGGCGATGAAGACGTTTATGTTTTCCCTAACTCTCAGGGATCAACTCTAGATCCTCGTGGCGAAGCAGATGGAACAGTAACTAAAACAGGAGTGGATGCTACAAAGATATTAGATGAAAAAAATCGATTTGAAAGAGCTAAAATCCCTGGAGAAGATGAATTAGATATTGAAAATTATTTTGGTGATTAAAATTGTTTTTGACAAAAGAAGAAGAGAGGATTCTAGAGGGGAAGCAAGGTTTTTCTTATAAAAAAGCTATGGAGATTCTTGAGGCTTTAGGAGATCTTTATGGAGCTGAAAAATTAGTTCCAATTGAATCAGCACAGATTTCAGGTGTTTCTTTTAAAACAATTGGTGATGCAGGACTTGCTTTTTTGAGGGATATGTCTGATGCCAAAGTAGAGGTTCCAACAACAATTAATCCAGCTGGCATGGACTTGGTTAATTGGGAAGAACTTGGTTTTCCTAGAGAGTTTGCAGAAAAACAAAAAGAAATTATTTCTTATTACAAAAAAATGGGTGCTGAACCAGAATGCACTTGCACTCCTTATTTAGTAGGTAATAAACCTAGTTTTGGTGACCACTTAGCTTGGTCCGAATCCAGTGCTGTTAGTTATGCTAATTCTGTTCTTGGAGCAAGAACCAATAGAGAAGGAGGAGCTTCTGCTTTAGCTAGCTCAATAATTGGTAAAACCCCAAAGTATGGTTATCATCTTAAGGAAAACCGTGCACCTGATATTGGGTTTAAAATAAATGAAGAGATAAAAAGAGCTGACTTTGGTGCATTAGGTAAAAAAGTAGGTAGATTAATTGAAGATAAAACCCCATTTTTTGAGTTCTCTTCTTCAGTGAATTTGGATGAATTAAAATTGTTGGGAGCTGCGATGGCTTCTACTGGAGCTGTTGCATTATATCACGTTAAAAATGTCACACCAGAATCGAAGGAATATGATGAACCCAATGAATTCATTGAGATATCTAAAGACGAAATTAGTGATGAATACATAAATGATAAATCCAATATTGATTTAGTCGCTTTGGGTTGTCCTCATCTTTCATTTGATGAATTAAAAACCATATATGATTACTTAAAAAACAAAGAAATAAAAAAGGAATTATGGTTATTTGTTGCCAGATCCCTTAGGGAAGAACACCAAGAATTGATTAATGAATTAGAGAAAAAAGATGTTAAGATTGTTTCAGATACTTGTATGGTTGTTTCTCCTCTCAAAGAAATGGGTTACTCTAAGATAATGGTTGACTCTGGTAAAGCATCTACTTATCTTCCTAGTCTTGGTGATGTAGAAGTTGTTTTCTCGGATTTAATTGATTGTTTGGAGGTGGCTGTAGGTGGAGATTAAAGGTAGGGGTTTTGGTGACTCTTGTGTTAGGGGAGAAATATTGTTTAGTGAGGACCCAATTTCTTTTTTAGGTGGTGTTGACCCGGATTCTGGTGTCGTTATAGAAAAAGGTCATTCACTGAAAGATAAAAAAATTAGTAATAAAGTCTTAGTTTTTCCAAAGGGAAAAGGATCTACAGTCGGTTCTTACGTTCTTTATCAATTAAAGAAAAATAATAATGCACCCAAAGCTATTGTTAACGAAGAAACAGAGCCAATTGTAGCTGTTGGTGCAATTATATCTGAAATTCCTCTTGTTGATCAAATTAATTTATCAGATATTCCAAGGGAAGGGGAAATAGAAGTTGATGCAAGTAAAGGAATAATTAAATACTAGATTACAAGATTTAAGCAATATAATCTCTTTTTTTTATTATAATTTCATTTTTATTTTGGATAACTAGGATAATTTTTTTTCATTAATTCTATATTTATTGAAAGACACTTTATTTAGGGATTTTAATGAATATTTTAGCACTATCTGATATACATGGTAAAACAAAAAGAGTTGAGGAAATACTAAAAAAAGTAGAAGGAGAATTTGATTTGGTTGCTTTGCTAGGTGATTTAACCGATTTTGGTCCTAAAGAAAGAGCTGTTGAAATAATGGATTTAATAAAAGAATACACTGATACAGTTATAGGTGTTCCAGGGAACTGTGATCCAATGGGTGTTGAAGAAGTAATCAACGAGAAAGGTGTTTTAATTGATGGTGAAGTAGCAAAAATAAATAACTATGAATTTATTGGGTTAGGAGGATCTAATCCAACTCCCTTTGACACACCTCGGGAACGATCCGAGGAGGAGATCAAAGAGGTCTTAGAAAATTTATTTACAAATGCAAGCAATGAAACTGTTTTAATTAGTCATGCACCACCTAAAGGTTATTTAGACCTGGCTTCAGGTAATCATGCTGGAAGTGAAAGCGTAAAAGAAGCTATTGAAAAATACAAACCAAGTTTAGTTTTATCAGGCCATATTCACGAAGCTAAAGGTAAAGAAAAATTAAATGAATCAATAATTGTTAATCCAGGAGCTGCTAGAGATGGTAATTATGTTAAAATTAATTTAAATAATGACATAAAACTAAATTTCTCTTAGTATCTTTTATTTTTATTGATTAAATCTAATTTATTTTTAGATCAGTTGTATGATTAAGTCTTTTTTTCAATTAAAAGCTCAAGATAAGATTTTGTCTCAAAATCCCTTTCCTTAAGACCTATTTTTTTTAGTAATTCTATTGCTTCATCTATCATTTCTTTATTTAATTCTTTAACTTCTTTTTCTAATTCAATAAATTTATTTAAATTATTAACATCATCTATTGTTATCTTATACTCATTTAATTTATACGTAAGTCGTTCTTTTTTGACTTTTCCTGCTACTTCAAATCCCAGCGCTTCTAGGATATTTTTTGTTTTCTCAAAGTTTTCTACTTCTTCCTCAATTTCATTTCTACTTTTACTTTTTTCATCTATTTTAGGGCCTTTATAGGTTAATAAAGTTTTTTTATTTTCTTTTCTTAGTCTTAAAGCTTCATCTGTTTTTGAAAAATCCTTTTTTGGGTGGTTAAAGTAGATATCTTCTTGTTTTTGTTTTTTAACGAATTTTCCTTCTTTTTTTATCTTTTTCTCGGCTTGGGGATTTGACCTAGCCTTTATTTCCATTTCAATCATTTTATTTAACTTCTATGATAGAATTTTCAGAAAATATTTTACATCTTAACGATATATGAATACTTCGATTGCGAGGATTAATATGAAAGAAGGAAATTTTGTTAAGATAGATTATACTGGTAGATTAGAAGACGGTACCTTGTTTGATACAACTAAGAAAGAAGTTGCCGAAGAAGAAGATTTAGGTGACCAAATAGATAGTGGCCCAAAAACAATTATTTTAGGTGCTGGACACGTCGTTGAAGGATTAGAAGAAGCTATTTTGGATTCAGAGGTTGGAGAGAAAGAAGAAATAGAAGTTGCTCCAGAAAAGGGTTTTGGTGAGTACGATGATGACAAAATCCGTGGATTCCCAAAACGTGAATTTAAGAAAAAATATGATGAGGAGCCACGAAGAGGAAAAAGGATCAACATTGATGGACAACCAGGAACCATAATCAGTACTGTTGGAGGTAAAGTGAGAGTAGATTTAAATCATCCGTTAGCAGGGGAGACACTGAAATATGAATTTGAGGTAATTGAAGAAATCGATGATGACGAAGAAAAAGTTAGGGCTTTGATTGATTTATATGGTCAGAGAATTAATGCGGATTCTTTTGATATAGACATTGAAGATAAAGTCGCAGAAATAAATGTTCCTAGAAGTGTTTCATTCAATCAGAGTTGGATGATGTCTAAGAACCAAATACCAAATGATGTCTTTAGCTACACTGATATAGAGAAAGTTAGGTTCATTGAAGAATATGAGAAGCCAAGTGAGGAAAGTGAAGGAAAAGAAAGCGATTTAGAAGAAATTAAAAAAGAAGATGAGGAAGAATCTGAGGAAGAATAAAGTTGTAGTTCTACTATAGAACTTCTATTTCTACTAACCTTAGATCCTTTTTTTCTTTACATTTTTCTGGTAAATCTCCGATTATTTCTGTTATTTTTATTTTTTCACCTTCTTCAACTCCTTCAGGATTACATACTCGATACATCTGGCATTCTCTTTTATCACAATTTATTGAATTAAATTCTACTTCACTGCCTTCATATGCTTTATCACTTGGTAATGCTATGATTATTGGTGATTGAACAACTTCAACTGGTAAAACACCACTATCATGTATATAACAGTCTCTTTCCCTATTATTTCTTAAACCAACAACTCTGTATTTTCTTCCTTCTTCAAGATTAAGGCAACTGGATTCTAAGTCGCATTCTTCGCATTCTTCGGTTTTTCCTTTGTATATGAATTCTTGTCCTAAATTTGATAATTTTGAACCTATTAGGGTAACTTTTTCTTCTAACTCGTTTTTACTCATTCTATATCACCTTTGTTTTTTTAGCCAATTTTTTAGCTGCTTCTTCAGTTAAACCACTATCTCCTAGAATTGTATATCTTTCGGGTCTTATCTGGTTTGCTTTTTTTAATGCCTCTATTATGTATTTTTTCTCAATTCCTAGTGATTTGGCATCAATTGGGGCTCCTATTTTCTTTAGAACTTCTCTTATTCCTTTCCAGTCTCCACCATGTAAATACATCATCATTATGGTTCCTACTCCACATTGCTCACCATGGAAAGCAGGTTCAGGGGCTATTCGATCTAACATATGACTAAATTTATGTTCAGAACCTGAAGCAGGTCTTGATGACCCTGCTATGCTCATTGCCACTCCAGAAGAGATTAAGCCTTTAGCAACTATCCAAGATGATTCTTCTAAACCTTCTTTGATTGAGTCTCCATCTTCTACTAATGTTTCTGCAGTCATTTTTGATAAAGCAGAGGCATAACTACTGTAATCTGCATTTCTTAGTTTTTTGGCTAATTCCCAGTCTTTCACTGCGGTATAATTAGAAATAATGTCTGCACACCCTGAAGCAGTTAATCTCCATGGAGCGTCAACTAAGATCTCGGTATCGCATATTATTCCAACAGGTGGTTGAGACTGGACTGAGACTTTATCGTTTTCGTCATTTCTTATACTTGCTCTGCTGGATGCTATTCCATCATGTGAGGTAGCGGTTGGAAGACTAATGAAAGGATCCTTTCTTTCGGCAGAACTTACTTTTGCGATATCTATTGCTTTTCCACCACCCGCTCCAATCATAAAGTCTGATTCAACTTCTTCTGCAACTTCTTTAACTTTTTTAACTTCTTCATAACTTGGTTTGTTAACCTCAACTAATGTTGTTACAAAGCCTTCATCACTTAGGATTTCAGAAATTCTTTTTCCAGCAATTTTTTTAGTTGTGGGACCACTTATTATTACAGAAGAACCTAATAAGTTTAAATCTCTACAAAAATCTGCTGCATCCTCCATGACTCCGTGCCCTATAGAAATGTTCCTAGGAAGTTTCATTAACTTAGATTTATTAAATGACATTTGTATCACAAGGTGAAATTATGTTTGAAACTATTGTTGACTTTGTTTACAAATACTATATTTACCCAATAACCCATGACAGTGGATATAATCCTGTTAACACAATAACTTGGGCCATTATACTTGTATTAAGTCTTTTTGGTGTCTTAAAACTACTGGATTATTTAGACGTGAAAATTGATTCAGAATTAGTTTACGCTCTTATCCCTTTTATTTATGTTGGTTCTTCCCTGAGAGTTATTGAAGATGCAGAAATCGTTTCTCCACCATTTAAATATTTGTTGATAACTCCTTTAATTTATTTCTTAATAGCTTTTTTTGTGATCTTATCTTTAGTTATGGGTTATTTTTTAGCTAAGAAAACTAATTTTTCGAAAAAAGAAATAGTTTTCGGATCTGGGATATTGATTTCAATTATAAATTCAATTTTTTTGATAAATTATGGCTTAAACCATACAATAAATTCATGGGTTCCAATAAAAATTTTTGCTATCGCAATAATGGTAGTTACAGTAGTTTTTTTACTTTTAAAGTACTTAAAAATAAGTTTTTTATTCAAAAATTTTTTGTATCCAACAATACTGGGTTTTCATTTATTTGACGCTACATCAACATTTGTAGGTTATCGATATGGGGCTAAAGAAAAACACGTTGTTCCTACATTTTTTATTAATTTAACTAATACCTCCGCAGTTATGTATCCTCTAAAGGTTTTAACAATTTTATTTGCTTTATGGTTAACAGATTCAGTTTTCAGAGAAGAAGAAGATCTAAAAACCATTACTTTATTAACTCTTTTAGTTTTGGGACTTGCTCCTGGATTAAGAAATACTCTAAGATTAACATTAGGAGTTTGAAAAGAAAATTTTTTATTTAACTTAGACCAAATTAGGAAGGAATTGATATGTCTGATGATTTACCAAATAAATCGGAATTCAGTAATTGGTACAATGAAATATTAAGAATGGCTAAAATAATTGATGTAAGGTACCCTGTTAAGGGGCTGTATGTCTGGTTTCCTTTCGGTCAAAAAATAAAGAAAAATGTATATTCTAAACTAAAAGATTTACACACAAAAAAGAGTCACCACGAAGTCCAATTTCCTTTATTGATTCCTAAAACAGAGTTAATGAAGGAAGCTGAACACGTTGCTAGTTTTGAAGATGAAGTTTTTTGGGTAAATAATGCCGGGAAAAAAGAACTAGACGAACCTCTGGCATTAAGACCTACTTCTGAAACTTCCATCTATCCAATAGTCAAAGAATGGATTAGGTCTCATACTGATTTGCCTTTAAAATTATTTCAAGTTGTGAACACCTTTAGGTATGAAACAAAACACACTAGGCCATTGATTAGGGAAAGAGAAATAAGTAATTTCAAGGAAGCACATACATTCCACGAATCAAAAGAAAGTGCTGAAAACCAAATCAAGGAGGCAATGAACATATATAATGAATTCTTTGATGATCTAGGAGTGCCGTACATAGTAACAAAAAGACCTGAATGGGATAAATTTCCTGGAGCCGAATACACAATTGCTTATGACACTCTTATGCCAGATGGAAAAACTCTCCAAATCGGAACTATTCATTACTTAGGAACCAACTTCTCAAAGACATTTGATGTTGATTTTGAGGGAGCAAGTGGTGAGTCTAAGTTGGTTCATCAAACAAGTTATGGAATATCAGGTAGATGCATTGCTTCTCTAATCAGTGTACATGGAGATGATAATGGCCTAGTTATTCCACCAAAGTATTCTCCTATACAAGTTGTTATTGTCCCTATATTGTTTAGTGATTCTGAAAAAGAAGAGATATTAACTAAATGCAACGAGATTAAGAATAAATTAATTAAAGAAGGGTTTGATGTAGAATTAGATAATTCTAATAAAAGACCTGGTGAAAAATTTAATAAATGGGAATTGAAAGGTGTGCCTTTAAGAGTTGAGATAGGTCCAAGAGACATAGAAGAACAAAAATGTGTTTTAGTTAGAAGGGATAACGGAGAAAAAACTGAAACAGGCTATGATGAGGTGGTGAATAAAATCAAAGGTCTCTTTGAGGACATAGATTCTGGTCTAAGGAAACGAGCAGAAGAGGAAATGAATAAAAAAATTTTTGAGATAGATTCTATTGAAGAGGGAATCCAGAAGATGAAAAAAGAAGGTGGATTATTAGAATTTGATTACTGTAATACAAAGAATTGTGGAAAAGAAATAGAAGATTCTCTTAACGCAGATCTATTAGGAACAAAATTAAATAGAGACTTAGATAGTTCTTGCATTAATTGTGGCGATAAAGCAACTAAAAAGGCAGTCGTAGCTAAAACTTATTGATATTGATTATTTATGGACTTAGCCTCGGGTACTGAACTACTGAAGTCCCATATTGACTCATAACCCTTCCTTCTTCGTTTTTTAATTTAAAAACTAAGTTATCGCTTTTCTGCATAAATCTAAAATCAAATGTTAGTTCCTTTGTTTGGTTATTATTTAATGTGAGTTGTGTTGAATTTATTTTTTGCTTGTTCAGTTCTAGAACTATTTGTAGCATGTTTTCTTGATTTTCATTGTTTTGTATTTTTAGATAAAGCTCCCCCTTTCCTTGTCTGGGGTTGTATTCTGTTAATCCAAAGTAATTTACTTTTACTTCCTTTTTTCCATTTCCACTGAATGCACCTGATGCTATCATTCCTAAGAAAAGCACTACCACGAAAATTGCTACTATTTTAGTTACAGGGATTTTATCCATTTCATTCACCTCTAAATTCTCTTGTTACACATGTAGCGTAGGTTCCCTTGGGAAGGAAAAACCTCAGTTCTAAGTAATTTTTTGTCTTTTTTATCTCATCAAATTTAGGATATGTAATGACTTCTCTCCTCATTCCACTTGAACTTATTTGAGGTATCTTTTTTATTCGGAAGTCATTTAAGTCAAGATTTTCTTCTTCTAATATACTTTCTTCTATTTCTCCCATTTTTCCTAGAGCTAATTTAGTTTTTGTCCCAAACAATGGGGCTGTAGGATATGCCTTTTCTTCTTTTATCATTTCTTTTATTTTTTGTTCATTTCTTTCAGTAATTCTTTCAGTTACTTTTCTGTTTGGTATATTTGTTTTTAGGTCTGTGTAACAGACTACATCTCCTTTTGTGACTTTATTTAGTGATAACCCGTTTTCTATTCTGTAATTAATTGCTTTATTAAATAAATAAGATTGATAAGCATGGATAAATAGATTTAAGAGGTTATTAGGTAATTTTTTTAAAGCACCAGGGAAATCATTTGGGTTTTCAGCTAAATGATGTAGAAGAGTTCTTTCATAGCTCAGATACTTTGGTAGATCACGCAATCCTTTCTTGAATACCTTTTTTTCTCCCCATTTTTTGTTTATTTCTTTTCTTTTACTCCTTATGTCCTCTTTTTCCGCTGAAAAAGGTTTTGAAACATAGATTTTAGTTGCTTTTTTGTAATTTTCTTTAACAATTTCTTTTCCAACTAAATGTGTTATTGGTCTCGTTTGTCCGAATCTCTGAGGGCCATAGTAATTAATTATTCCCTTTCTTTCTAATTTATCAATTATTTTATCTACATCTTTTAGATTCTTAGTTTCTTTAAGTTTTATTTTAAAATTATTACCCACTAAGTCCCCAATATTTATTTCGTTATTAGTTAAACCAAATTCAAGGAAGTTCACGCCATTTATATCTAAATTAAGTATTTCTTGTTTTTTTATTTTATAGAAAGTAAAAAACTGAGTCGTTATTGCTTTTTTATCTTTTGTGCCTGCAAAACTTATTCTATTTTTACTTATTCCTAATTTATTTGATAACACACGAATTAAATCATTTGTATCCCAGTTCTTGGATTTAATTTTTACCAAAAGGTAGTCAAATTGTTTTTGTTTTTTTTCGCTAAATTCATTGTAATCAAAATCCGATACCTCTTCAACTACAAAGTCCTCAGGTTTTTCTCTTATTTTTCCTCCAACAAATCCAAAGTCGTTTCTATAATATTTTAATTCAATTTTTTTTCCATAATCGAGAGCAGTTTTCCTCATCTCTAATATGTCTCCAATGCTCCAGTAACATCATCTATTTTTTCTTCCTCATCAGGACCTATTCCTAAAGCAGTTATAGTTCCAGAAGATATTTCTGTGTACCCAGCATCTTTAATTAAGCTAGTTGATAAATTTCTTTTCTCGGCCAATTCCTTCAATTCAATTAAATCTTTCTCAGACTCTGCCTTTAAAATTATTTTCTTTCCTCCTTGCTCCATCCATCTCTTCCATTTATTTTTTTCTCTTTTCCTAACCGAGTTTGATGCATTAACAGCTGCATGAGACGCTTGAGCAGCCATTTTTCCTTTAGATAAGTCTAAGTCTTTTCTAATAATAATTACTTGTTTCAAAAAAACACCTCAATCGTAGGTATTTCTTCTGTTATTTAATAAATCAAAAGGATAATTTTAATTACTTAACCAAATCTAATTTTTTGCAAAAAATGAATGAAATAGTTGTTGTTGGTGCGGGGCCCTCAGGTGCTTCTGCTGCTAAGGCAGCTTCTGAAGCTGGGTACGATGTTTTGTTAATTGAAGAAGACCAAGAGATAGGTGAACCAGTACAGTGTGCGGGAATAGTTAGTGAAAGAACTATTAAAAAAGCAGGAATCAATGAAGCGACTCTAAATAAAGTAAGAGGAGCTATTATTCATTCTCCCAATAACGAAGAACTAAAAATTGATGGTGGAGAGACAAAAGCACATGTGGTGAATAGAAGTGTTTTTGATAAAAAATTAGTTGAAGAAGCTTTAGATGCAGGTACGACATTATCTATGAAAACTAAAGCAAGGGATTGGGACTTTGAGACCCTTATAGTGAAAAAAAAAGGATTTAAAGAAAGAATCAATCCTGATGTTTTGATAGGGGCTAGTGGAGTAAAATCCTTTGTGAGGAAAGAGGTAACTAACAATAATCCAAGTTATTTTGTTCCAGGAGCTCAAGTTGTTTTAAAAAACATAGATGTCAGAGACACAGACTTCGTTGAATTATTTCTTGGAGAAAACTATGCACCGGGTTTTTTCGGGTGGTTTATACCAATTAATGAATCCAAAGGGAGGTTGGGGGTTTGTGTTAAAGAAAAGAATCCTTTGTTTTATCTAAATAATCTAAGAAAAAAACATCCTCTTGTTAAAAAAAGATATGATGGAGAAGAAATTGAGTGGAATTTTGGTGCTGTCCCTATTGGTTACATAGATAAGACTTTTTTTCAAAAAACCCTTTTAGTTGGAGATGAAGCAGGTTTAGCAAAACCAACAACTGGTGGAGGAGTTCTTACTGGATTAATTAGTGGAGAATTAGCTGGAAAAACTGCCTCACTTTTCTTGGAAAAGGATAAGCCATTATATCTGTAACAAAAAAAATGGAAAAAAAAGATTGGGAAAGAGTTAAAAAGAGATCTCGCTATACATGAAACTTGGAGTAATTTATCCAATAGTCAAATAATTAAATTAGTCAAGGATTTAAATGACTCAGATATGAAAGAAATAATTACTGAAGCAGGTGACATGGATTTTCCATCTAGAGTGTTTTACAAATTAATTATGAAAAAACCAAGCTTATTTAAATATGGGTTTCATTTCATCAAAAATTACATTGAAGGGTATTTATGAAAAAAATACTCAATAAGAATTTTGTTTTGTTAATAATATCGCAAACTGGTTTTTTTATTAGTTTATTTTTGGTTTTATCAATTATTGCTTTATTTTCTAATAGTTTGGGAGCGGACGAAGCATTAACAGGTCTAATTGTAGGTATTTTTTCTTTTTCAGCTGTAATTTCAAGATATCCGTTTGGTAAATTAGCTGATAGAGGTGGTAGAAAAAAATTTCTTTTGTTAGGTTCTTTGATTTTTTTTATTTCTTCAATTATTTATCCCTTTAGCAAGGGCCCTGTTTTTTTATTATTTGTTCGGGTACTGCATGGTGTTGGAATAGGTGCTTATATTATTGCTTCCATGTCTAAATTAGTTGATATAGTTCCTAAAGACAGGTTAGGAGAGGCAATGGGTTGGTTCGGTGTTCCTATAATGATTGCTATGACTATAGGACAAGGAGGAGGTCCATTGTTGGTCGAAGTATTTGGTTTTAACTTCACTTTTTATTTAGCGGCAATTTCTGCTTTATTTGCGTTTTTTACAGCTTATTTAATTGAAGAAACTAAGATGGATAAAACTAAAAGTAGTTCTTTCTTTGAGACAATTAAGAAAAAAAATGT
>CAYPLQ010000003.1:18908-21400 GCA_964411605.1 uncultured archaeon
CATTTCTTTTTATCCATTGTTTATGAAAAATTGTCTTTCTTTGGGGAGGATAAATATTTCTATAGGCTTTGCTTCATTTGCCTTAGCTTCTTTAGTAGCTAGACCACTCTTTGGTTATTTATCTGATGTTTTTGGAAAAATAAAAATCATTGTACCAGGGATGCTTGTCGCTTCCCTAGGGATTTTCCTGTTAGGCCAAATTAGTAAGCAAAACCCAGGTTATTTATCCATTGCTATTTTTGGCATTGGTTTTGGAGCAGCTTACGCAGTTTTGTCAGCTTTATCAGTTGACTCGGTTCTTAAATTTGAGAGAGGTAAAGCAACTGCGATCTTAACATCAAGTTTTGATCTTGGTTTAGCATCAGGTTCAAGTATTTTAGGGTTTTTGGCAATGGGATGTGGGGTTGGTTCTTTCTTTATGATATCTTCTCTAATATTGGTTGCCGGGACATTGATTTTTTGGATAGTTGATTTTAGAACAAAAAATTTTGTTCTTTAAATATCTCTCTACATTCTGGGTTTAAAAAAATGAGAAAAGAATCTATTATTATAGAAAAAATCCCTACTAAAAATATTGCATCTAAAACACCGGCTCCGCCAACAATCATTCCTATTGGTTGGGGTGAGGAATAACTTAGTATTTCATTTATTCTCATCACATCTGCTCCTATGAGAACACCAAGGGAACCTGAAACATAAGCAAGGGGAGCAGCTTTTCTTAGGTTCTTTGAATTAAATAGGATTGAGAGCATACTTGCTGTTAATGGAATAAAATAGAAATTTGCTATAAATACACCTCTATTTGTAAGATAAAAAGATAATTCAAAGGATAAAAAGGATATTATAGCTGTCATAATAATTGTTTTTAAAGTATTTACTCTTTTTCTATAAAGAATTCTTAAGGATATAAAAACAGGTACAAGGAAACCAAATAAATTTATTCCTAAATAAATATTATTTTGTTCAAAAATTAAGAGGTTCTGGTAATTTAAAGGAATTAAATAACTCATTATTGGTGATGAAATCAATAAAATAGATTCAAATAAAGTAAAACCACTGAATTCAAATGTCTGTATTGCTAAATAAATTATACCCAAAAAACCAAGTGTAAAAAACGCTAAAACAATAATTGGACCAAGTTGACTAAGATTTTGTATCATAATTGACCAAATGTACAATTCTTTGGAGACTTATTTTTTTTAACACACCAATTAGTTTTTGTTTAAAACCTGAGATAATCCTTTTGATTGTAATCAAAAATTGTTTTTATTTCTAAGTAAATTGTTAATTATTGAGGAGGAGTTCAAGTGAAAAGGAAAAGAAAAGGAAAAGATAAAGAAGAAGAACTGAGGAAGAAATTGCTTGAAGAAAATATCGAAGACATAAAAGAGATTGAGGAGGGAAAAGAATCAGAAGAAGAGTAATTGTTGAAGGAGATAAGAAAGAAATTGAATTGGATAATGAAGATGAAGTAAAAAAAATCACAGAAGAACTAGGTTTTGATTCTGAATCTATTGTGGTGTCCAAGGATGGGAGATTTGTTCCGTTGGATGAAGAAGTTGGGGATTCAGAAGAAATTGAGATCCATAAAGTAATTGCAGGAGGATGAACTAATAGGGTTCGTATTTAGCTAATAAGATTTTTATTTCTTTATTTTCTTTTTTATTACAAACTAACCACTGGTTTTCGTGTTTTATTTTTATTAATTCGTTTTCTTCAGCCTCTATTTCTATTTTTTCTTTTCTGCTTTTCCATAAGTCCTTGAATTCTTTTTCTGAGACGTTAATTTTCTTCATCTTTCACTCCTTTGATCATAACTTGGAGTTCGTCTCCTTTTTTTAATTCACTGTCTGTTGGAACAACTATTTTTAAGTTACCAATTCCTCTTTTATTTATTGCCTTAATGATTTTTTTACCGCCTGTTTCTTCTAGCTCTTTTATTGTGAATTTTTTTGTGTCTTTATAAGACAATGTGTTTCACCTTTTCATTTTTTTAATTATTTTTGTTATTAATTCATCTATTGGGTCAAGGTTGTATTCTATGTTGTACCCTATGTAGGCTGCAAATAAACCTAATATCGTTCCTCCTACTACATCGGTTATCCAATGTATCCCTAAGTATAGAGTTGAAAGAACAATCGAAATGGCTGATATCCAAGCAAATATTTTCCATTTTTTTCTTTTCGAATAAGAAGCAATAACAGCTATTGTTATAACTAAAGAAGTATGTAAACTTGGAAAACAATTATTTATTCCATTTACCCCTATTATGAAATTATTTGCTATAGGACTTACACTAAAAATAAGTGGAGATACACCTTTAATCACATGCCAAGCCTCATATACAGGTGCAAATAAAAAAAAAGGCATTGCTACTAAGTAATTTAATAAATAACCTAATGCAGTTGCTTTAACTTGTTTAAAGTCATCTAGATAGACATATATAACTATTGAGAACAATATCAAAAAAACATACAGGAAAACATAGACTG
>CAYPLQ010000003.1:21546-22571 GCA_964411605.1 uncultured archaeon
AATACAAAAACCAAAGAGATTAGGAATAAATAGGCCTTGTACTTATTCAACATTTTTTTAGTTCTTTTTCTAGATAATCTGATGTTTTTGGGGAAAAAAAATCTGGTTCCAAAATAAATTGCGACTAAATTAAAAACTATGAGCACAACAAGCATCTCTAGCATAAATCAATCTCCTTTAAATCTCTTTGTAATCTCTTAATGTAGGGAAATCTTTCCTAATTTTGTCTGCTTCACTTAAATCTATTTCGGTTTCTTTTATTTTTTCATTCCTGCCTTTAAAAATTATTTCTCCATTAGGATCAGTGATCAAACTATTTCCTTCGAAATTATTTTCTTCATATTTTCCTTTTCTGTTACATGAAATCAAAAAACATTGGTTTTCAATTGCTCTTGCCCTATTAAGTATATTCCAATGCTGTTTTCTTTGATTTGGCCAAGCTGAAGGACATAATATAATTTTTACATTATTTAAAGCCATTTTTCTGTATTGTGTTGGGAAACGTAGGTCGTAGCAAATTGTTAATCCAATTTTTCCAAAATCAGTTTTCACCACTTCTAAAGAATTCCCGCTCAATAAATAATCGTCTTCATCTGAATAACTAAATAAATGTATTTTCCTGTATTTACCAACAAGGTTTCCTTCTTTGTCATAGAACGTTGAGGTGTTATACATTGAATTTCCTTGTTCTTCGACGATGCTGCCACCACATAAATATATGTTTTCTCTATCAGCAATGTTTGACAAAATATTTGTTGTTTTACCTGGGATTTCTTCACTTAAATCATTAAAAGCGTCAAAATCAACTCCTGTAGACCAAAGTTCAGGAAGTAAAACCAAATCAGTTTTACTGAATTCATGTTTCTTAAATATTTCTTCCAGTTCCCTGATATTAGGTTCTTTTTTTCCATCTTTAGGACTAAATTGTATTGTCTTAATCTTCATTTTTCAACTCCCCTGTTTTCAAGGTACTTAATTATTACATCATTAATTTTCTCTAGACCAAGAGTCGAACCTGCTGTTAC
>CAYPLQ010000004.1:0-22364 GCA_964411605.1 uncultured archaeon
CTGATACTCTCAGATAAGTTGAATCACTTAATTTAATTGCATCATCCATCTTTAAATTCAAATTTTTTAGCGTTCTCATCAGCTAGTTTTTGTATCCTCTCTAATTCCTTTTCTCCATCGTCTTTCTTAAATAAGTGCTTAAATCTTTTTTGAGGTTTTAGATATTCTTCAACTGGTTTTCTGTCTTCTATTTTTTTAACATTAGTTATTTCTCCATTTTCTAGTTCATAAAGAACCCATAAACCAGTTTCCACTGCTAATCTTGCTAATTTAATAGATATGTCTCCATCATGTCCCCACCCAGTTGGACATGGAGTATGTATCTGGACATAGGTTGGGCCTTTCACTTCATCTGCTTTCTTTACTTTTTCAATTAAATCAGATGGATAAGCCACACTAGCTGAAGCTACATAAGGAATATCATGAGCGGCTGCTATCCTTAATGCATCTTTTTTCGTGTTTTCATTTCCAAATGATTCTTTACCAGCTGGTGAAGTAGTTGTTGATGCATTTAATGGTGTACTTCCAGATCTTTGCATACCTGTGTTCATATATGCTTCGTTGTCGTAACATATGTATGTGACATCATGTCCTCTTTCCAGTACACCGCTTAATGATCTCATACCTATGTCAACTGTTCCTCCATCTCCTGCTTGAGCTATAACACTTATTTCGTCTTCTTTGTTTTTTGCTTTCAATGCTGCCTCTATTCCACTTGCAACTGCTGCTGAATTTTCAAATAAAGAATGTATCCATGGAATTTCCCAAGAGCTCTGGGGATATGGAGAGCTTGTTACTTCCAAACAACCTGTTGAACACGTAGCTATTGAATCGTCACCTACAGCTTTCATAGCTAATCTTGCACCCAAGGCAAGACCACATCCTGCACAGGCTCTGTGGCCAGATACAAATCTTTCTTTTTTTTCTAATTTAGTCATGATCATATACCTCTTTTAGATCTATAAATTCAACTTCTTTCTCAACTCTACTACGTTCTTTCGCTTTTTCGGCTTTTTTAGTTATTTTCCTAACACTGTCCTCAGGAACGTCTCTTCCACCTAACCCCACTATGAAGTTCATAGCAAGAGGATTTATGTCTGAAGAATATAATTCATCTTTCAATTCAGTAAATAAAGCTCCTTTTTTACCAATGCTTATATTTTTATCTAATACAGCTACTACATCTGAACCTCTTATAGCTTCTATTAATTCATTAGCAGGGAACGGCCTAAATGTCCTAACTTTTATGGCACCAACTTTTTGGCCTTTTTCTCTCAAAGAATCTACCGTTTCCTTAACAACACCCATAATTGAGCCTAATGAAATCAAAATTATTTCTGCGTCTTCGACTCTATATTCCTGTATCAATCCGCGTTGTTCTCTGTCAAATTTGTCTGAGTATTCATCGAAAGTATCTCTTATTACGTCCGTTGCATTGTCCATTGCCTCTTTTTGTTGATATCTAAACTCCATGTAGTCTTCAGGGAAGCCTACGGTTCCAAATGTTTCAGGGTTCTCTGGATCTAGCTTGTGTTCTGGGTCATAAGGAGAGAGAAATTCACTTATTTTTTCTTTTTTAGGAATAGAAACAGGTTCGTAAGTATGTGTCAATATGAATCCATCCATACAAACCATTGCTGGTAACATGACATCTGGGTTTTCAGCTATTTCGTATGCTTGAATCATCATATCTAGAGCTTCTTGGTTGGTTTCTGCATACAACTGAATCCAGCCGGAGTCTCTAACACCCATCGAATCTGAGTGGTCATTCCAGATATTTATTGGTGACCCAAGTGCTCTATTAGCTACACCCATAACAATCGGTAATCTTAGACCTGACGCATTGTATAGTACCTCGTTCATTAAAAGAAGGCCTTGACTGCTTGTTGCTGTAAATGTTCTTGCACCTGTAGCACTTGCACCCACACATGAACTCATTGCTGAAAACTCGCTTTCAACTCTCATGTACTCAGAACCTAGTTCACCGTCTGCTACAAATTGACTAAGTTTTTCTACTATGTGGGTTTGAGGAGTAATTGGGTATGCTGAGATTACATCGGGTTCACATCCTTTGACGGCATGTGCAACCGCATGAGAACCTTCCATAACTTCTCTAGCCATCTTAATCACCTCATTCATTTTCTAATTCCATTTCAATTGCGTTAACTGGGCATTCTTCAGCACAAATCCCACATCCTTTGCAATACTCTAGGTCTGTTGTGAAAATTGTGCTGTCCTCATATTCTGTTTCAACTTTACATCCATCTGGGCAATATTCCCAGCATCTCTCACATCCTATGCATTCATCTTTATCAAGAACTGGTACATATACTCTCCAAGTACCAGTTTTGTAGTCCTTTGTAGTTCCAGGTTTAGCTATTGCAGCAAAATTTGGCATTTTTATTCCTCCACCACTTTTTTAGCTTCTTCCATTACTTCTGCATTCTTTTTTCCAATCTTACCAGGAAATCTTTTTTTAACTCTTTCTTGCATTGCTTCTAAACTCACTTCTTTTGTAGCTCCTGAAAATGCTCCTAATAGTGCTGTATTCATTATTGGTTTTCCTAAAATATCTAAAGCAATTTTTGTTGCATCTATTGTTATTGTCTCCGCTTTTGTCTTGAAACCAAGAGATTCTGGTGAATCAGAAGTGTTAACAATAATAGTTCCATCATCAGCTAATCCTTCAGTTACCTTCACAGTACCTATCAACGTTGGATCCTGAATTATTACATAATCAGGGTTGTATATTTGGCTTCTTCTTCTAATTTTATCTTCACTTAACCTTGCAAATGCCTTTACCGGTGCTCCTCTTCTTTCAACACCAAACGCTGGAAATGCCTGAGCTTCTAATCCGTCTTCAAAAGCTGATTCCGCTAATAACTCAGCTGCGGTTACAGATCCCTGTCCTCCTCTACCATGGATTCTTATTTCTCTCATCAAAACACCATTTTTTTAATCTTTTATTATTAATCATGAAGAATATTTTTCTAGAACATTATCATTCTTACTTGAATATAAATTATTTGCTAGAAAAATCGATTAAGTAATTAAAAATGCAAGAAGAGATAAAGCAAAGGCTGATAGAATAAAGGCCGAAGCCAATGCACCCCCCATAGCAATAATTGCATTTGCTGTACTTGCTAATTGAGCAGCCATATCCGAACCAAAAACCTCAAGCTCTTCCGCCATCTTCGTCCTAACCCCAACTTCAACTGACTCTAAATCATCTTTAGCCTCTTCAAAGAGTTCAAGAACATCATCTATTAACTCTTCTTCATCAATTTTGGCACCAATAGGGTTTTCTCCCGATAAATTAACTACATGGTTATCTGTAGTCAAAACCTCTCCTTCATCTATTGGGGAAGCTTCTAAAATTCTTTCTCTCAACCCTTTAACTAAATTATTTCCGTCAAGGAAAACATAGCCAATTTTTTTATCATTTATCACCAAATACGCTACTCTTATACCTAAGCTACCAAATCCTTGGTCCCAGTCCCAATCAACTTTTTTAGAAGCTACACCTAGTTTTGTTTCCTTCAATTCTTTTTTACTAGCTTTGTCTGTTGCCTTTTCAGCTGCCTCAATTATATCAAAAGAATGTTTGGATCCGGGATATATTCCTCTTGGTTCTTTCCAAGTACAATTATGTGCATCTACAAAAACTAAATCACCTGCTCCTTTCACCTTAGAATTCAACATAATTGAATAACCAATTGGAAAAGCTATATCTTCTGTTGGTTGAGGAGATAAAGTTGAAATAGCTATTATTCCACTATTCAGTCTTTGAGCTAAAATCTTGACATCACCAAGTTCCTCTCTAACGGGTTCGGCGGCACCATCATAACTCATCTCATCAACAGCTTCTATTACTGTTTGATTTATTTTTTCACTATCCTTTGAGTTAACTAAATTAAAATCATGTGTAGCTGCTCCATGACCTATCAAAGCCATACAATCAAACCTTTTTTCTATCTTTTCAGATATCGCTTTCGGTAAATTACCTCCCCCTAACTCACCGATAGGTCCAGGATGTACTGATGGGGAAACCAAAACCGCTTTTATGCCATCTCGATTCTTAAATGAAACTACACCAATTGGTGCTTTTATGAACTCCCCGATTTCATCAAAAATAGATTCTAGTTCTTTTGCACCACTTCCAGAATAATTAACAAATCCTCTAACAAAATCAAGTCCACTGATTCCAAACGATCTTCTCATAGGTCTATCTAAATAAATCAATAACAAATAAAAAGTAGCTATAAAAATTGCTGAGGCAATAAGGAATTCTAAATACAAGCCTATGCTTTTATTAAAGAAATAAAACAAAAAAATAGCTAAAACAGGTTGTGTTGAAGCTGTTGGTATATTCCCTAGCAATGTTCTCTTAGATAATGAAAGCAACACAAGAACTCTAATAGCAAAAATTATTCCTAAAGACATTACAAAAGCATCAAACAATAGTTTTGGCCCAATTATTTCAACGAACGCACCAACTATAGATCCTAATCCCACTATAATTGCTGAAAAAAGTGATAACAAAGCAGACCTATTTAGGTTCATTTCTCCTTTTATTTTCTCCATTAACCAAGGAGTAACAAAAGCTGAAAAAATTGCGGGAACACCAATGAGCAATAAACCCATTTCAACTCCATTCAAAATCCCAAAAAGCTTAGTTGAAGTCCTAAAAGCTGCTCCTCCTGCTACAACTGAAAAAGCTATAGACAAAATTATTGATATAGGCCAATCAGGTGCTTCAAACAAATATTTTGTTAACGCAATTGATCTGCTTGCATAATTGGTATCCATAAGCAATCCTCCAATCAAGCCAATGTAGCTTCTTTTATCTTCATTTCTTCTCTTTATCGTAAATTGTTTCAGATTCTTGTATTTTTATTTTTTTATCAAAAATTGGGGCATTTAAAACAGTTGTTTCATATTCTCCTCCTTCCCCTGCTAGATTTATATAATGCTTTTCTTTTACTTTAATTAATTTCTTAATTAAGTCATAAGTAATTTTTTTTCCTAAAAAAGATTTATCTAATCCTGCTGCTGAAACACTAGTTATAATTACCTCAAAATCTTGTTTAACAAGGGTTTTTAGGTATTTTTTTGTATTTATTCTCCAAAGAGGTAAGTAAAGATCCATATCAAGTTCCTTTGCAATTTTATGTAATCTTTTCTTTTGATAATTACTTTTTATTGCCCCGGCTATTATTGAATCGAACCCATTTTTTTCCCTAGAAACTTTTTTTATAGCTTTCTTCAATTCTTCAGCTTCTTTTTCTTTTTTAGCTCGCGATTTAGCTTCATATATCTCCATATCCATCGAATCAGCCATTAAAGAAGTTAATTCAATGTTCTTAGAATGATAAAGATAAGAATTTTTTACTTCAGGATTCATTGAGAGCAATAATTCTACATCAAAGCCTTGTTTTTTAGCTTCATAAATTGAATAAGTAGAATCTTTTCCACCTGTAAACAATGAAATAGCTTTCATCAATAATTTTCCTCAAAAAATTCATTAAATCTATTTTTAACTTGTTTTTCATTCGGTAAATTGGTTTGACAACCATTTTGTTCTACAACAAAGGACGCTACTGTTGAAGCAACTTTCCCAGCTTTTTCTAAAGACTTGTTTTCTAAATGTGTTTTTAAAAAACCTGCCCTATAAGCATCTCCAGCGCCTGTAGGGTCACTAGAATCTGCCTCAACAGCAGGTATTTTTATTTCTTTTTCTCCTGAAAATATAATGCTTCCATTTTCGTGTTGTGTTACCACTAAGACATCAACTCTGTTTATTAACTCTTTTTTTCCCCAATTAGTTTTGTTTTTTATCTTATCTAATTCATATTGATTACAGAACAAATAATTAGAGTTTTCAATTACTTTTCGGAGTTGTTCTTTGGAATAAACTGGTAAATCTTGGCCAGGATCAAAAGATACTTTTTTTGCTTTTTCTGTTATTCTCAAATTATATTCTGGGTCTGATGGAGCTAAGTGAATTAATTCATATTTATTTAAATTGCTTGGTGGCCGCATATCTGAAAATTCCTTAGAAGCTCCCCAATAAAAAAAAGTCATTTGATTATCTTCTTTATCTGTATAAATAAATGCATTTGCTGTTTTCTTATCCGAATAAACTAATTCACTTGTATCTACTCCAATTTTTTTTAAGTAGTCTTCATAATCAGAGGACATAAATTCCTTCCCAACAGGTGAGAGTAATGCAGGGTCACCTCCTAGTTTAGCGATAGCCGATGCCACATTAGCTGCTCCCCCACCCTTTAGTTCCTGATAATCTTCAATGTAAATAGAGGAATTTTCTCCAGGGAAATGGGGAACTTTATTGATGTGGTCTTTGGCTGTATGCCCGACCACAAGAATCATCGATTATTCACCTTCGTCCTCTTCTTCCTCTTCTTCTTCAAGTTCCTCGACCTCAATAGCTTCTAAAGGAACATCCTTTAATGCATTACCTATACTGCTCTTCGCTATTTTTATCGCATGTTCCTCGTTCTCTGCATTAAAGACTTTTATTCCAAACAACAAACCTACTAATGCAGTATCAGCTGCTATATAAACACTTTCAAAGGGTTGTCCACATGCTGGGCAAAGTGTAGACCCAATATCTATCTCAACATACCCTAAACCAGAATCATTTAGTTTTCTACCTGCCTCACTTATTGCTACACTCATCGCGTCTTCTACGCTTTCAACATCTTTTACCGTCCAAGCTGCCTCAAGAGTTACATAATAATTTTCCATTTTACCACCAAACTAGTCTCAACCTAGCTTCGTTTTTAGGAATAAGAAATTGATTTTCCCTAAATTCCTTATTTTTTTCTCTTCTTTACCTAAATATCTATTTCAATTTCACGGTTTTTTTCTGGATAAGGAATAGTTAATTCTGTGAAATCCTTTGGGACCAAGGTTTTTTCAAATATTTCTTTTGCTTCATTCAATAAGGGATGGAAATTCTTTGAGTACCTAGAGCTTAGATGAAATAAACAAAGTAGTTTTGTATTCATTTCTTTAGCAACCTCTGCAGCTTCTTTTGCAGTACTGTGTTTTGTTTCTTTTGCTCTCTCCTTTTCTTGTTCTGTAAAGGTTGCATCATGTATTAATAAGTCAGCATCTTTAGCTTCATTTTTAATTGATTCAATAGGCCTAGTATCTCCAGTGTAAACCAATTTTCTTCCTGGCCTTGGTTTTCCTAGAACTTGATTGGGTTTAATTTCTTCATCCTCTTCATTCAGTACTGTTTTTCCTTTCTGTAATTCACTAAATTTAGGACCTGGTTCTATTCCTAATTCAACAGCCTTTTTTCTATCAAATTTACCGGGTCTTTGTTTTTCCTTAATCATGTAACCCAGTGAATTAATTCTTAATCCATGATCTGCTTTAATAGCTTTGATTACGTAATCTTCTTCATCAATTACTTGTTTTGGTTGTATTTCTTTTGTAATTAATTCAAATTGTGATTTATTTGCACCTAAAAACTTTAATTGATCAATAACTGCATTAAGTCCTTCTGGACCAATTATCTCTAGTGGTTTCTCTCTTCCTTGGAAAGCTAGGGTTTGAATCAATCCAGGAATCCCTAAAAAATGATCTCCATGAAAATGCGTAATCAATAATTTATCCACCGACATCCCTGTCTTAGCCTTCATCATCTGTCTCTGAGTTCCTTCTCCACAATCTAACAAAATTAATTCTCCTTCTCTTTTAAGCAATATTGATGGAGGATTTCTTTCAACTGTAGGAGTAGCTCCTGCTGTTCCGAGAAAAACAGTCTTAAATGGCATTTTAGTTAGTTAAACTATTAATTGGTGAAGGAATTCTGCCTCCCCGTTTTATGAATTCACTGCACCCATATTCGCTTACCTCTATTATTGGGGATTCACCAAGCAGTCCCCCAAATTCTACTAAATCACCTGGTTCCCCATCTGGTACAGGAATTAATCTTACTCCAGTGCTTTTATCGTTAATAACTCCAATAGCACATTCATCTGCTATAATACCACTAATTGTTTCCTTTGAGGTGTCACCAGGAATTGGAACCATATCTAATCCTACTGAGCACACAGAAGTCATAGCTTCTAATTTCTCTATCAACATACTTTTATCTTTCACTGCTTCAGCCATTCCTGAATCCTCTGTTACAGGAATAAAGCTTCCACTTAAGCCACCTACATAAGAACTGGCCATAGAACCTCCTTTCTTTACTGCATCTGTTAAAATTGCTAATGCCGCAGTCGTTCCTGGAGCACCGCATCTCTCAACCCCCATTTCTTCAATTATTTTAGCGATTGAATCGCCTTCAGCTGGGGTTGGTGCTAGTGATAAATCCACTATATTGAATTCAGTGTCTATTTCCTCTGCAACCTCTCTCCCAATCAATTCTCCTGCTCTTGTAATCTTAAAAGATGTTCTTTTTATTATTTCAGATAATTCACCAAAGTCTATGTTTTTCTTTTCCTCTATAATTGACTTAACTACACCTGGACCCGATATTGCTACACTCAATGAGGATTCAGCTTCTCCTGAGCCATGCATAGCTCCTGGCATAAAGGGGTTATCGTGTGGTGTGTTCGCGAAAACAGCGAATTTTGTACAACCTAAACCATTATTTTCACTAGTTTTGTTGGCTGTTTCTTTAATTATTTCTCCTGATTTTATAGCTGCATCCACATTAATACCTGCTTTAGTTGTTGCGATATTTAAAGAAGAACAAACCCTATTTGTTTCACTTAAAGCCAAAGGAATAGATTCTAAAAGTTTTTCATCGGCTTTTGTAATTCCCTTGTGAATTAAAGCAGAAAAACCACCAATATAATCAACATTTACTTTTTCAGCGACTTTGTCCATTGTTTCAGCCACTTCCAATAGCTCTTCAGGGCTTTTTTCATTGTATGCTGATCCAATTACTTCTGATATTGGAGTAACTGAGATTCTTTTGTTGACTATCGGGATACCATATTTTTGTTCTACTTTTTCCGCTTTCTCCACTAAATTCTGGGCTTCTTCTATAATCTTGTTCTCTATGTTATCCAAGAACACCTCTGGCTTTGGATGACTACATTCTTTTAGATTTATTCCTAAAGTAACGGTTCTTATATCTAAATTCTCTGTAGCAACCATCTGCAATGTTTCCATTATTTCTTCTGAATCAAAAACCATTTACTACACCCTATGCATTTGTCTAAAGATTTTTTCGAATTGAACTGTGACTCTGACTCCTTGTTTTTTACCTACTTCTTTCAGTTCTTTTTTTATTTCTTCGAATTCTTTTTCACTTTCACTGATATCTGCGAATAGAAGCATGGTAAATATTTCTCTATCGACTGTTTGTGATATATCCAAGATGTTGGCTTTTACTTCAGCCAATTTTGTTGTTATAGCCGCTACTATACCTGGGTGATCTGAACCTTCTACAGTTATAACGATTACTTCTCCATTATCCGGCAAATTATTTACCTCCTAAATACCCTAATTATTCTTGTTAAACTCCCATGTTCTTTTACCTTATATCTTTCAATTTCATTGATATTTAACTTCAAATCAATGTGCTTTTGGGGAGAAATAAAACATAAATGTCCTCCTTTTTTTATCTTTTGAATAGCTTCTTTAATAGTTTTTTGATAAAATAAGGTGTTATCTCCTATAATTTTAGAAGAACGACCATAAGGAGGATCAGCTACAGTAGATTCAAAAAAATTTTCTTTAAAAGGCAGTTTCTTTGCATCACCTTGTACTAAATCAAATTTCTTAGGTTTTTTTTCGAAAAAATTTTTCTTAGATCCCATTAACATTTCTTTACTGGCATCAAGTCCAATTGAAGGTATCTCCATTTCAGTGGCTTCAATTAAGAAACTCCCTGTTCCAGAAAAAATATCTAATAAATAACCTTCTCTAGCTCTTGCTAAATTTATTACAGCTCTTGCTAATTCAGGTTCAATAGCACCAGGTTTAAAGAAATTCCTTTTATGTGGTTTCCTTTTTCTGTAGGTAGATCTATTTATTTCGAAAATTTTTTCAGTTAGGAATAATAACTCGTCACTCAAAAATAGTTTAAATAACTTTTCTGGATTCTCTAAATCAACTTTTCCCCCTATTTTTTCCCCAATATTTTTTTCAAGATCCATTAGGTTCTTATCGTTTAAGCTTTTTTTTATTCTCTTAGCTCTAATACAATAAGTTTTTTTTACATTTATGTTTTTAGAATAACTAAATATGTTTTTTATTTTTTTAGAAACTATTTTAAGTATATATATTCCATGAACTAAACCTAATCTACTAAATACATCCTGAATTCGTTCTTTAGAGATTTCATCTGTTTTAATTCTTAATAATTTAGAGTGAATGGTTTTACCATTAATAGAGAGGCCATATGTTTCAAATAAAGCCTTTATTTCAGCTATTGCTAATTCAGGGTATTTTCCAGATAACTCAAAAACAAGTTCCATATTATCATTTCTTCTTTATCGATATTGAAAACTTTTATTTAATTAAATTACCAATAAAGCTTTTTTAGAGACAAAAATTTATTGGAAAACGAATTTATTTTCTAAGGGCTTATTTTAATAAAACCATATTCCTTACCTATTTCAAACCAAGCCCATGCCCATATTATGCTCTCAAAGGCTCTTAAATAATCTTCTTCCTCTTCAAAATGAAATGAATCTTTGTAATAGGCTTTTATGTTCTTCAAGAAATTTTTTCCTTCTTCATTAGTTTCTTCAAGTTCTTTAATTTTGTTTTCAAGTTTTTTTTGCCATTTATTTGTTTCTTTTTTTAGTTTATTCATTTTATTGCCTCTATTATTGGGTCAGCAACACTTACAGTTGATATAGATTTTTCTATTGTGTCAGTAGAGATTATTTCGTCTGCTCCAGCTGAATAAATTTTTTGTATGCTGTTCATTGCGAAAACTGGGTGAGTTATAACTACTTTAATGTTTTCAGCTCCTTGATTTTTTAAGACATTTATTGCAGTTGAAATAGTTCCTCCTGTTGAAACCATGTCATCAACTAAAATAACTTCTTTTTTTTCTACATCTATTTCTTTAGTTTTAATCTCTACATCAGTTTCAGATTTCCTTTTTTTATCTAAAAAATCGTATTTACAACCCAATTCTTTTGCAACTGTCTCAGCATAGGTAATAGCTCCATGATCTGGAGCGACAACAACTTGGTTTTTTTTCTTTTTAAGTTCTTTAGCTAGTTCTTTGAACGCTGTTACGTTTTCGAATTCCACAGAGTCAAAGAATCTCTTAATTTCTTCATCATGAACGTCTACTGTAATTAACTTAGTTACCTTTGGATCTAAAACTTCTGCTAATGCTCTAATACTGATAGATTCTCCTTTTTCAAATTCTTTATCCTGTCTAGCGTACCCCATGTAGGGAATAACTGCTGTTACTTCGTTATACCTCAAAGCATCAAGCATAAACAATAAATTCAAAAAATCACTATCCGTAGGTGTTGATTGAACTAAAACAACATGTTCATCGACTTCTTCCTTTAATCGGACATATTGTTCCCCATCTGGAAAAACTTTGAATTCAGATTCGATTAAAGGTGCTGAGAGCTTTTTAGCTATTTTTGCCCCAAGTTCTTGACTAGCTCTACCACAAGCAACTTTCATATTTAAAATCTCCTTGCAAAAGATAATGTTAAATTCAAACTTATTAAACATCAATGATTGGTTTTTTATCTGATTTTGGAGGCAAAAATGGTTATGTTGCCCAAATGAAGGGTGTTGCATCTAAGATAACAGATACTAGATTCATCGATATCTCACATAATGTAGGACGACACAGCATAAAGAGAGGTAGTTTTATATTAAGTACTTCTTATAGTTATTTTCCTGTTGGTTCTGTTTTTGTTTGCGTAATAGATCCTGGTGTTGGGACTGAAAGAGAAGGGATAGTTGTTAAATCTGGTGGTTATTACTTTGTTGGCCCAAATAATGGCTTATTACATAAAGCTTCAATGGATGCAGGTGATCCAATTGTCCATGAAATTAAAAACAAAAGTTTTTGTTTAGACAAAGTTTCCTCAACTTTTGATGGAAGGGATGTTTTTTCTCCAATCGGTGCTTATTTGGCTGAGGGAATTGAATTAGAGGAAATTGGTCCGGAGATAAATAATTTTAAGTCAGTTGATTTTGGTGATTGGAAAAGAGAAAAAAATTTATTTACGGGAAGAATTTTGTTTGTTGATTCATTTGGTAATTTAATAACTAATATACCTTTTAGTGATGTCGATGAAATTGAATTTGGGGATACAGTTAGTGTTGGGGATAGGGGAATTGGGTTCGAAAAATCTTATGGAGTGGTCTCTGAAAAAGAGCTTTTGTTAACTGTTGGGGGACATGGTTATCTGGAGTTGTCAGCTAATCGTGGTAGCGCGGAAAAGATATTGGGGCTTGGAGAAGGAGACAAGTTATTTATTAAAACCAAATAATTTTTAAGGGATTGAGATTTGATGAGAGCTTTAACCATTGGAAGATATCAGCCTTTTCATAAGGGGCATTTGAATGTTGTAAAGAAAATTTCTAATGAAGTTAATGAAATCATAATCTGTATAGGTAGTGCTCAATTAAGTCATGAAACCAATAATCCCTTTACTGCTGGTGAGAGAATTGAGATGATCAAAAAATCTTTGAGTGATAATGGAATAGAGGATATGTATTATATAATTCCTATTGAAGATATTAAGAGAAATGCTATTTGGGTTTCTCATCTTGAATCGATGACCCCGCCTTTTGATGTTGTTTACAGTAATAATTCCTTGGTTGCTAGACTCTGTAGAGAACAAGGCTATGAAGTAAGGCATAGTCCGTTATTTAAAAGAGAGCAATATTCTGGAACTGAGATAAGGAATAGAGTTTTAAATAACAAAGAATGGAGACATTTGGTTCCTGATGGTACGGAAGATGTAATTGATGAAGTTAAAGGAGTTAAACGCCTTAAAAGAGTTTCTAGAGATGAAATTTCTCAAAATTAATTAGTTTTTTCTTTATTTCGACACCGAATCTATATCCACCTAGTGATTCTTTCTTAACAACTCTATGGCAAGGAAAAATCAGTGGGTAAGGATTCAGGCCGAGAACTCTTCCAACTGCGATTGGAGATGAATCAATTTTTTTACTTATCCGGCCATAAGTTTTCGTTTTACCGTAGTCTATTTTTTTTACTTCTCCAAAAACCAATTTTTGGAAGTCACTTATGTTTTCTTTGTTAATTCTACAATTTATTTTTCTTTTTTTAGCATTTAGGTAATTTTTTATTTTTTTTCCACATTTAGTGTTGTTTATTTTATTTTTTTTGTCTTTTTCATTAGTTATAGATAGATCTATTTTTTCTATTTTGTTTTCAAAATACATTGTAGACTCTATGTTATTTTTTCCTATTATTTTTTCTTTTTTCAATGGATTTAATGTCTTATTTTTACTACACTTTAAGTATGGTGGGTAATGAAGAAATGATTGAGATAGATGGATCCTATGGAGAGGGTGGGGGCCAGATTGTAAGAACCTCTCTAGGCCTTTCTGGTTATTCTAATAAGGCGTTTAAGGTGAATAATATTAGAGCTAATAGATCTAATCCTGGACTTTCTCATCAACATGTGAAGTGTGTTGAGGTTATGAAGGAGATTATGGATGCAGATGTTAGGGGAAATGAATTAAGGTCAAAAAAACTAATTTTTTGTCCAAATAAGGTTGATAAAACAGATTTAGAAGTTGATATTGGTACAGCTGGAAGTATCTCTCTTTTAATTCAATGTATTTTGCCGATAATCTCAAAAATTGATTCTAATTTAAGGTTAGAGGTTAAAGGTGGGACTGATGTGAAGTGGTCTCCACCAATTAATTATTTGGAAGAAATTACTTTGTTTTTTTTGAAAAAAATGGGTTTAAATTGTTCGTTAGAGATTAAAAAAAGAGGTTATTATCCAAAAGGACAGGGCAAAGTAGTTTTTGAGGCTAAACCCGGTTCAATTAATAAGTTCTCTTTTAAAGAGAAAGGAGAATTGATAGGAATAGAAGGAATATCTTTTTCGAGTAATTTACCTCACCATGTTGCTGAGAGACAAAAAAATGCCTCCATAAAGGCTCTTAATGAATTAGATGAAGAAATTAATGTATCTATTGAAAGAGATCCTAAAGCAACTGGGAAAGGTAGTGGGGTTTTTTTATTTGCTAAAACCACTAATTCAAGACTTGGAGGTAGTTCTTTAGGTGAACCAGGTAAACCAGCTGAAGAAGTTGGAGAAGAGGCGGCTGAAAAACTATTAAGAAGTTTAAAAAAGAATGGCTGTGTTGATAAGTATAGTTGTGATCAATTAATTCCTTTTTTAGGGATTGCAGAGGGTTCAGAGATTTCAGGTGGAGAAATTACCTCACATACAAAAACCAATGCATGGGTGGTTTCTAATTTTTTAGACACAGAAATAAATTTCAAAGAAGAGAGATTAGTTACTTCCTGACTTCAATGTATTTTGGAGGAACTTTATCAGTTAACCAGATTTTTTTAGCTGCTTTTTTTATTTCTACTCCGTTATTTTGAGCATCCTTTGCCTTAACAACAACTAAAACAGGTTCATCGATTGATGACTCAGCTACTTCAAGAGCATCCTTTGAATTTTCGCTTAAATGTACTTGTGTCTTGTTAACTGGTTTAAGACCAATTTCTTCTATTCTCCCAGCTTCTTCCTCACTGCTACCATAATACAATTCCTTTGGAGCCTCTTTATTAGGTAAATCGGGTTTAACATTAACTGTATGGCCATAAGTTGCTCTTATCTCCCCATCTCTCAGTTCATATCTACCCTTTTCATCTGTTTCCACTAAGGCCTTTATGTGTTTTTTCTCTAACCAATCATATCTGTTTCTCTTACTTATTGCATTATATAGGTTATTTAAGCTGGCCCAGCCATTTTCATCCAAAGAAACACCAATATCTTTGGGAAAATGCCTTAAAGCACCTGAAACAATTTTTCCAAGAGGCTTTAATTTATTATCGGAAACAATCACTTTTCCCTCTTCACCACATTCACATTCTTCTCCTCTATAATATCCGTGAGTAGGGCATATTTTGATAGGCATCCCTAGATAGAAGATTAGAGAAAAGTAAAAAATTTTCTATTAACGAATCAGAGTTATTTTTTATTCCCTCGTTTTTGAGGTGAGAATGTAACTTATTTAAAAAACCTTTAAATAAAATAAAGCAAGGAGTAATGTAATTAGCAGTTGATTGGGAATCAGCCTCTTTAAACAAAAATTAATCCATTTTTATTTAGGTATTTGGCTAATGCCTTGTATTCTGGTATCGAATAGGTTTATGGGGTAAGCCTAAAACAATTTTTGGAGTGGGAATTAGTGGTAGTATGGAGCTACGTGGAGAGAATAACTGGGGTCATCGAGAGTTAATATATGGGTTATTTTTTCCTAAATCCAAGTTTCTCTCAGAGCAATAGTTCTTTATTGGTTGAGTCTATGAGACAAGTTCAACGGAAACCAAAACTCCTCTTTGGATAAGGGGTGCAGAGAAGCTTTTTCTTAAACCCCTGATTTTTTTAGGGTTGACTTCACAGGTTTATTATTGACCGAAAAAAATAAAGAATCTTAGAAATATTAACTCTGGAAAATGGTGGATGATTATTCCTTTGAAAAAAAAAAAAAAAAATGGATAAATAAATGGAAAGAAGAAGAAATTTTTAATGTAGAAGTAACAGAAAAAGAACCTTATTTTGTTAATGTAGCTTATCCTTATCCAAGTGGTTCAATGCATGTGGGTCATGGAAGAACCTACACTTTACCTGATATAATTGCCAGATACAAAAGAATGGATGGATACAATGTCTTATTTCCTATGGCCTGGCATGTGACTGGTACTCCTGTAATAGGTATCTCACGTAGAATCAGAGAAAGGGATGAAGGAACTCTGGATATATACAAAAACCTCTATGGTGTGCCTGATGAAAAAATAGAGGATTTTGAGGATCCTTTAGAAATAGTTGATTACTTTAGTCAGGAATATAAAAACGTGATGACGAGGTTAGGTTATTCAATAGACTGGAAAAGAGAATTTAAAACCGTTGATGAAGAATACAGTAGTTTTATAGAATGGCAGTATAGGAAATTAAAAGGAAAAAATCTAATTAAAAAAGGAACTCACCCCGTTAAGTATTGCCCAAATGACGAAAATGCTCTTGGGGATCATGACTTATTAGAGGGGGAGGAAGCTCAAATAGATGATTTTTATTTAATTAAATTCAGTTTAGAAGGTAATGATGTGGTTTTGCCTTGTGCTACACTCAGACCTGAAACTGTTTTTGGCGTGACAAATATATGGGTGAAGCCTGATGGAGATTATGTAGAAGTTGAAGCGGATGAAGAAAACTGGGTTGTTTCTAAGCAAGCTGTAAAGAAACTAAAAGAACAAAGTTGGTCTATCAAAGAAAAAAAAGAAATAAAAGGTAGGGAATTAATTGGAAAAGAAGCTGTTTCTCCTTTTTCTGAAAAAATACCTATTTTAGAAGCTGATTTTGTTAATCTAAATGTCGCAACTGGCTTAGTTATGTCGGTTCCGGCTCACGCACCATATGACTTTATTGCATTAAAAGACATTGATTCCGGTATTGATTCCAAAAAAATAATTGAAACTCCAAAATATGGAAAAATCCCTGCTAAAGAGGTTATAGAGGAATATGGAATCAATAATCAAAGTGACGATTCTTTAGAAGATGCAACTGAAGAATTATACAATAAAGAGTTTAATGAAGGTGAAATGGTTGATGAAATAAAAGAGTATGGTGGACTAAGTGTTAGGGAAGCCAGAGAGTCTATAGGAGGAGATTTACTCGAAGAAGGTCTTGCTGAAAAAATGTATGAATTTAATCAACAACCTGTTGTTTGTAGATGTGGAACACATGCTGTTGTAAAAATACTGAAAGATCAATGGTTTTTAGATTACTCAAACCAGGACTGGAAAGAAAAAACTAAGGCAGCATTAGATAAAACTGATTTGATACCATCTGATATAAAGAAGGACTTTGATCATTCCATAGATTGGTTGGAAGAATGGGCTTGTACTAGAAGAGTGGGTCTAGGAACAAATCTGCCATGGGACAAAGAATGGATAGTTGAACCTCTGAGTGATTCAACAATATATATGTCTTATTACACTATTTCTGATAAAATAAAAGGAAAAAATGATTCAATTAAGGATGTATTGTTTGATTATCTTTTTTTAGATGAGGAAGAAGTAGGTGAAGTGGTAGAAAAAACTGGGTTAGAGGAATCAGAGCTAAAAGAGATGAAAAAATCGTTTGAATATTGGTATCCTTATGATTATAGGTTTTCTGCAAAGGATCTTATTCCAAATCACTTAACTTTTCAATTATTTCACCATACCGCTCTCTTTGATGAGGAAAATTGGCCAAGAGGAATATCTGTTCTAGGAATGGGTTTACTTGAAGGAAAAAAAATGTCGTCTTCTAAGGGCCATGTCGTTTTGCTTGAGGATGCAATAAAAAAATATGGCTCTGATACGGTTAGGTTTTTCTTAGCAGAAAATGCAGAGCCTTGGCAGGACTTTGATTGGAGAGAAGAAGGCGTAAAAGCAACACAAAATAAATTAATAAAAAAAAAAAAAAACATAGAAAAATATCTATCATTTGAAGAATTTGAAGGAACAGAAGACGAATTAAAAACAATTGATAAATGGTTGCTTAGCAAATTCAACAAAAAAATAAAAAAGACGCGGCATTCCCTAGAAAAACACCAAACTAGAAAAGCTCTTCAAAATGCTTTTTATTTAATAAAAAAGGATTTAAAGTGGTATAAGAAAAGAGTTGAATTAGATAGGGAAGCAACAAAATGGTGTTTAAAGAAAATAGCTAATCAATGGGTTAGATTATTGTCTCCTTTCATTCCTTTTATAACCGAAGAGATTTGGTCAAAGAACCATGATTCATTTATTTCTACTACCCCTTATCCAGAACCTAATGAATCCTTAATTAATGACAAAATAGAGTTTAAAGAAACAATAATTAGAGAAATTACAGAAGACATAAACGAAATAATTGAAGTGACAAAGAAATCTCCAGAAAAAATACATCTATATGTCCCAAAAAAATGGAAAAAGGATCTTCTCTCATTAATAACAGAAGAAACAGAAATAGAAAGAGGAAAGCTCATGAAAAAAATTATGGAGCAAGAAAAATATCGTAAAAGAGGTGAAAAAGTCAACGAGGTTCTAGGAGATTTAATAGAGATTAATAGAACACATGGAGAAAAATTAAATTATTTAAACGAAATTGAATTAAAAGATTTGCTTGAAAAAAACAATAATTATTTTGAAGAGAAATTTGGGGCTAAGATAACTATCCAAAATGAAGAAAACCCAAGTCATGATCCAGAAAAGAAATCTAAGGATGCGCTTCCTTTAAAACCTGCTATTTATATTGAATAAATAAAAATAATGATTTTTCCGGAGCTAAAGAAGTTTTTTATTTTTTGTTTTTAACTTAAAGAACCAATATTTTGACGATAATATCTTTTAAAGTCTCTAGAAGTATCTTAAAATGATTTTTTTCTTAAAATGAAAAAAGATATTTATTATCATTACATGATTATTAAGTAAATAATGACAAACCCAAATGTTGTTTTAGAAAAAGAAATTGAGGCAGAAAATCCGGTTTTAATAGAAGGGTTTCCTGGTATAGGTTTAATTGGAAACATTGTTACTCAACACATCATTAATTCTGAAGACTATGAACAAGTCGGCGTTATTGACTTAGAAGAACTTCCTCCTGTTGCAATCATATATGATGGAGTTATTAATTTGCCTATAAGGATTTATGAAAAAAATAACTTCATAGTCATTGTTTCAGATATCTCAGTTCCTAATAATAGCACAAATAAATTTGCTAAAAAACTAATTAATTGGGCTAAAGAAATTAATACTAAAGAATTAGTTTCTATTGGCGGAATAAGGACTATGAAGGAAGAAAAAAACCGAGTTTTTTCCGCTTCCTATAACAAAGAAGGAATTGAGAGCTTAAAAGAAAAAACCGAGATCTTTTCCGCGGGAAACATAATGGGTGTTTCCGGTAGCATTCTTTCTCAGGCAAAAATAAATGATTTACCTGCCATTTCTTTGCTTGGAGAAACAGAAAGAGGACAACCTGATCCAAAATCAGCTGTTTCAGTTATAGAAGTATTAAATGACAGATATGGAATGGAAATTGAAACAGAAAAATTGCTTGAAGAAGCTGAGAGGATAGAAAGAGAAATGGAGAAATTAGCTGAGAGAATGAGGAAAGTCAACGGAAAAACCGAAGAGGAAGAAACAATAGGATCACCAATGTATAGGTAGGTGTTTAAGATGAAAATGAAAGTTCTTTCTGGTATAGCTAAACCGGTTTTAGATGAATTAATTGAAAATGGAACCAGAACTATAGAATTAAGAAGTGCAAACAACATTATTTGTTTGAAAGATGTTTCAGCTGGGGATCACTTATTATTGAGCGATAAAAAATTTGGCGACATAGTTCCTGGAGTTGAAGGAGTTATTGGAAAGATAAAGAAAATTTCAAGATCCATGCACCATGTATCGTATTCAAGCGAGTCAATTTATGAAGAAAAAGAAACCACTATAGTTAGAATAAAAATTGACATAGCCGGGATAGGAGAAATTAGAGAAATACTAAAAAAAGATGAAGTAGGTACATTGGCTGAAGTAGAAGAAAAGATAGAAGCGTATTCAGCAGGATAAGATAAACAAAAATTACTTTAAACTATAACCACTAGATAACGCAGAACACTTAAATTAGTTACTGGGCCCGTAGCCTAGTGGACAGGGCACCAGCCTTCTATGTAATCTCACGGAGATAGCTGGTGATCGCGGGTTCAAATCCCGCCGGGTCCGTCTAAATTGAGATTCGACATCACTTTCTCTTTTTTATTTCAAAAGACAGCGAAAACTTATATCTATCTTGACCTAGTCCTCATTTTTTAAAAAAATTTTAACTTAGAAGACTACAAAACCCATTAAAAACAAAAAAACTTCAATTTCTTTGCTTTTTGATATAATTATTTAAGCGCCTAACACTTTTGCTGCTTTTTCAATAGATTCATATTTCCCTGATAAAAAAACTCTGTCTTTTGGTTTAATTTCTTCATTTCCTCGAGGCACAATAAATTGATTTTTTCTGTATATTCCTGCAAAAACGCATTTAAGGGGAAAACCCTGTTTTTTATCTATTTCTGCTATTGTTTCATTTTTTATTGGGGAATCTTTTGGTATTTCTACAATAGCAATAGATGCTTCGCCTGAACCCAATTCAGTTACTTTCTGCATTGAAGGGTGCTCTATTTCTATTAATAAAGAATTCATGTATAAATCAACTAAATCCAGAATTTTATCAGCACCTGCTCTTTTATAAGCCTCTCTAAACGCTGGATCCTTCATCCGAACTAATATGTCTGGAACGTCAAATCCTTTTGCTTGTACTGTAAATGCTAGGTTTATTGAATCACTACCTACTAACCCTATGCATACATCAGCTTCATATATTCTTGCATCTTTTAATACATCCAAATCAGCTGCATCACCATAAACAACTTTAGCTCCTAACTTTGCGCTTATTCTTTCACATACATCTTTGTCATTATCTATAGCTATTACTTCGTGATTTCTTTCCATTAAATTTTCTATAACGTCTTTCCCTATATTCCCTATTCCAGCTACCACTATTCGCAAAATTAATTCACCTACTTTTTCCATATTTCTTTATTGAACAGAACCAATACAGGTATTATTTCAAGTCTACCTAATAGCATTCCAAACATGTAAAATATCTTTATTACTGGATTTAAGTTAATTAACTCCTGAACTGATAAAAAGCTTGGCCCTATATTCCCTATTGCTGAGAACATTCCTGAAAAGGAACTATATGGGTCATGGGTTGAAAAAAATGAAGTTATCATCCCACCTATCACCAATAACAACATCCAAGTTGTGAAAACTACGAATATTCTTTCTAATTGTTTTTCTTCTACTTTATTACCATCCACTATTAAAGGAGTTAACATCCTTTTTGGCCTAGAAATTCTTTTTATTCTGTTAAATATTCCTTTTATCATTAAAGCTAATCTTTTAACCTTTATTCCTCCTCCTGTTGAGTTAGTGCATCCACCTATAATCATTAAAATAAGGAAAATTTGTTTTGCCGTAGCTGGAAAATAACTACTTCCTATATATTGGGTCTGATAACCTGTCGTTGTAGCTATTGAAACTACTTGGAAAACTGTGTTTCTAAATGTTGCTTCAATCTCTTGATAACCTCCTATATTTATAAATATGATGAAAACAGAAACAATCAATAAAATTAACCATGATTTAGCCTGAAGAGTGTCCCATAACGAATTGATTTCTCGATTTAGTAGTCTGTAATGAATTACAAAGCTTGTTCCACCAAGCAACATAAAAAAGGTGGTTGTGTACTCTATTAATCTATAATTTTCAAAACCAGAGATCCTATAGAATTCAATACTGGAATCGTAAGGAGAAAACCCTCCAGTTGATAAAGTAGTAAATGCGTGTGTTATTCCGTCAAAAAATGTTGTTCCTTCAAGCCATAAGAGAATAGCCATTGAAAAAGTAAAAGCACAATATATTGCCCAAAATATTTTTATGGTTTTCTTCATGTTTGGTACAGGTCTTTCTGAAAAAGCTCCATGTGTTTCGCCTCTAAATAAACTATGTTCCGATATGCCTCTTCCACCTATGAATAAAAAGAAAGTTATTATCCCTAATCCACCAACCCACTGTGTCATTGACCTCCAAAATATCAAGGACTTAGGTAGGGAACTTATCTCAGTTAACATTGTCATACCTGTTGTTGTAAATCCACTGACTGATTCAAAATAGGCATTTAAAATTGAGAGATCTGTTAATAAAACAAAAGGCAATGATCCAAAAAAAGAAATAATTATCCATGAAATAGCAGTTAAAAATAGTCCCTGAACTAAGTTTATTTCTCCAGCCTCAAACTTTGTTTTTAAAAAAGTTCCAGTTATAATTGATAAAAAAGAAGGAAATAAATAACCTAAATAGATTATTGTTTTATTGTAAGTAGTTTCAGAATAAATTAATGCAATAAAAACCGGTATTATTAATATAAGACCAAAAATAATCAAAATATCTCCTAAATGTTCAAAAGAACATTTCATGTCCTTAGATATGTTCATAACCATAACTCTCTCAGATTAACGTAATTTTTTTAAGTAAAAATTTAAGTATTTAACGTGACATCCCAATGCTTAAGAAGTTATCAGGTTTCTAGCCA
>CAYPLQ010000005.1:0-12254 GCA_964411605.1 uncultured archaeon
CGATCTTGAATACAGAAAAAATCTATGTTGACACATCGAGAGCTAGTGAAGATTATGAAGATTCAATAATTTTTGCAGCCGCTTTAACTAATAAATGATATAACTGACCCTTTTTTTTAGTAATTACCTTTTTCAGGATCTTTCAATAGATATTCTGTCATACCATTAGGTTCAATTAAACCCATATCTGACATTTTTTTGATTATAAGTATCATCTTTTCTTTTTCCTGTACACCTGTCCATTCCTTTAGTTTATTAGTTATTTCACTGGTATTGGTGGAAGATCTATTCTCATCGGTTACTTCATCGTATAATTTAAAATAAAAATCTTCAATAAATTTAGTTTTTAAATAATCTTCCATATCTATCTCAGTTATTGGTTTTAATCAAATTTATTTCTCCTTGCTTTTAATATTCTTTCAAAATTTGGATAATATTTCTCTCTATTCATATGAGGGAACCACTGAGCCCTAGCAAATTCTTTATCAAAGTCATCTAAAGCAGCTAATCTAAGGTACTTGACCTCGTCCCTAATTCTTTCAGCTTCTTTTCTCTTCTCTTCATCTAATAAAGCCAATTTTGCTCCAATACCTGCTGCATTCCCAGCCATTGAAATTTTATCAGGATCTACTTCAGGCAATAAACCCATAATAGAAGCTGAAACTTTATCAATGTAATTTCCAAATGCCCCCGCTATCACTATTTCGTCAGGTGCATCTATACCAAATTTCTCTAACAATATATGGGAACCTGCACAAATCGCTCCTTTTGCTAATTGAACTTCTCTAATATCATCTAAGGTAATCACAATATCTTGATCTAAACTTGAATCTTCTTTCCAACAAATTACGTATTCACATCCCTTTGATACTTCACTTTCCCTAACCCTGTCCGAATCTATTTCTTCATTAAAACGTCCTTTTTTGTTGATTATATTTGTTCTAAATAACTCAGCAACTATGTCAATTATTCCAGAGCCACAGATTCCTCTAGCAGATTCATCCTCAATTGTATCTAGCTCAGGTTCATAGGTGTTTTTATCAATTCTAACATATTGGATAGCACCTGGAGCAGCTCTCATACCAAATTTAATATGTGCACCTTCTAGTGCTGGTCCTGCTGCACAAGACGCACCAATCATTTTTTCTTTGTTCCCTAAAACTAATTCACCATTTGTTCCAACGTCGATCATGAGCTGAACTTCTTCTTGCTTATATGGAGTAGTAGTTAATAGGCACCCGATTGTGTCAGCACCCATCCATCCTGAAACCGTAGGCAAGAGATGCACATTTCCGGTTGGAGAGACATCCAAACCTAGACTTGCAGGATCTAAATCAACGCTTTTCCCAACAGCTTGGACATAAGGAGATTTTGAAACATATTCAGACCAAATTCCAGCAAATAAATGATGCATACCAGTGTTCCCAACAACCGTAGCCTCGTAAACATCATTTATTCCAATATCAGCTTCCTCCACAACTTCATTTATTAAATCATTTAGGCAATTTATTAACGAATTACTAAGTTTTTCGAGTCCATCTTCTTCTCTAAAGCTCTTGGTCACTCTTGACATCACATCTTCCCCATATTTTATTTGGGGATTCATTTTGGAGGCAGTCTGAATTGTTTCTCCAGTTTGCATGTTTAATAAGTAACAAACGATTGTAGTGGTTCCAATATCAAAAGCCAAACCATAATATTGCTTTTGCCATCCTTTTTCTAAGTCTATCAAATTATCCTTTAAAACAGTAGCGGTATATGGGTTAGTAAATCTATTATTATCTCTTAACCTCTTAGGTAATTTTTGAAGTAATTTTAGAGGAATATTATTTACATTAAAATCATATTTATTTTTCAAGTATTTTTTAATCCTTTCAAAATCAGGTAAATCGTTTTTAAGAGAAGCTTCTTCTAAATCTAATCTATATTTCTTTACAACGGGATTTACCTTCAAATCAAGTTCTAATCCATCTGTTAATATTACTTGCTTACTTTTTTTACTTTCTTTAGGAACAGTAACTAAAACATCACCAGAAACTTTCGTTAAACAAGCAAGTCTCTTCCCCTCATCTATTTCATCTCCTAATAAATCCCTTTCTCTCTGAGAAGGAGAAGAAACATTTTCTGATCCTTCTTCAACAACTACCTTACATTTTCCACAGCTTCCAACACCCCCACAATCAGATTTAATATCAATACCAATTTCCTTAGCTGCATCAAGTATCGTAGAACCTTCATTCACTTCACATTTTTTTCCTTCAGGCTCAAAAACAATTTTCATTTCTATTAAACCATCCTATATATAAAAGGTATAATTCATTATAAGTTAAATAACTTATTAGGTTTAGAGATTTTATTTTCTTAATAAAATAATTAAAAATTTAAAAGTAAATTTTTATAAAAATTTTATCTTTCATCAACACCTCTAAAAAGGGCTTGATTTTTGATCTATTAGTGAGGTAATCCAAAAGGTATATATACAGTCTGCGGGTTAAATTTGCATGAGCAAATATGGCTAGAGAAGACTTTTTACCTAATATAGATGAGGAGTGGCTTGGAAAAGCAGCGAAGCTATGGACCACACCATTTGCAGGGACTCCATCAGAAAGAGTGATAGTTGACCCAATAATGCTTTCACATGCAGCAACTCTATTCAGGAAAGATGTTAGTTATTTCTGGAAGAATCCAGATGAAGCAGTCAGAATGGTTTGTAATGCTTGTGAAATATATGACATAACCCCAGTAGGACATTATCTATGGGGAGACTATTGGGGAGAAGACTATGGTGCTGAACTAAAATATACCGAAAAAAGTCCACCAGTAATTGATAAATATCCATTAGAAGAACCTGAAGATACTGATGATTTCGAAGTCAAGGGACCAGAGGAACTTAAAAATGGACCAACCTTTGATAAACACTTGACTGCACTAGACACTTGTTTAGAGGAATACCCAGATATGTTCGCTCCAGTCACCCAATTCAATGGATCCTTTGATATTGCTTCAAACATGGTTCAACCAGAACAATTAATGACTTGGCTAATCAGAGAACCAGAATTATCCGAAAAACTAGTTTATAAAATGGCTGAACACGCTGTAAATGCCAATAAAGTAGTAGCTGATAGGTACGGCATGAACGTGATGATTGCAGGATCAGTTGTAGCAAGTGGTGACTTACTAAACCGAGAACAAACAAAGAGATTTAATTTTGAACCAACCTGTAAGGCAGTAAAAGATACTCTAAAAGCAGGAGCAGGTCCTGGAGTATACTACCACCTTTGTGGAGAACACAATACTGACTGGGACTTATGGAAAGAAGCACCAATGTCACCATTTACAGTTATGCAAATAGGATACGAAGATGGAGAAACATTTGATTCAGGGAAATTAAAAGAACACTTTGGAGACAAATGTACTATCTTCGGAGTTGTAGATACGAAAACAGTCCAAATGGGTTCACCAAGAGATGTATATGATGAAACAAAAGAACAACTTCAAAAAGGAAAAGACTCCGAAAGAGGCTTTATTATAGGAACTGCCTGTGAATGCCCAACCCATGCACCAGTAGGAAATCTACATGCAATGGTTAGAGCAGCAAAGGATCATGGACAATATGAAGAGGGACAATTTGAATAGGAGATGATAACCATGGTTGAATTGAATATTAATGGAGATGTAGAAGACCTTTTGACAGAAAGAGGATTGGAAATAAGTGAAGTCGAAGATATAGTTGAAACCGCAGAAGAAACAAATGAAAAGCTAAGAAACGATGAAGGAGTATGTTGTGCTAAGGAAGTTGGAGAAAACCTAACTTGTTATGCAGTCTATGAGGAAAGTGGCGACGGTTATAATCTTCTCTCTGCATACGCCCATAAGATGAAAGTTGAAGGACCAACAGATGAAGACATAGAGCCTGATGGCTCTGAATGGGAATGTGTAAGCTGTGGAACTACTGCAGTTGAAGGAAACGTGGATCTGAGTTACTTAGGTATTACAAGACCTGTTTCAGGAATTGTTTGTCCTGACTGTGGAACTGGTTATGTTCCTGAAAATGTTGCTGTGGACACATTACCAGTTGCTGAGGAAACTCTAGAAGAAAAAAGAGCCTAACTTCACTATTTTTTTTTATTTTTTTTTAATCCGAAAAATTAATTGTTTCATTTAACTTTTTTCTTAGTAGGTGTTTTACTTGTCTGAGGCAATTGGAACTACACACAGTCTTTGTCCTGAATGTTTTAAAAAAATAGAAGCTAAAAAATACATAGAAAACGATAAAGTTTTTTTAGAGAAATCTTGTGAAGAACATGGAGAATTTAAGACGATAATATCTCATGATTCTGATTTTTATGAGAGAATGGAGAATTTTGAAGTAGATAGATCAAAACCTGAGGAAGTTGCTGAGGAAGTGGAAGATGGATGTCCTCAAGATTGTGGTTTATGTCCTGAGCATTCTCAACATACCTGTATTGCTGTTATAGAAGTCACAGAGAGATGTAATATGAGTTGTGATATATGTTTTGCTAATTCTAATGAAGATGGAGATTATTTTGAACCTAGTTTAGAAAAGCTACGTGAAATGTATGAAACTGTTTTAGAGTATTCTGAAGGAAGTTCATTAGTTCAAATTTCTGGAGGAGAACCTACAATAAGAGATGATTTACCAACTATCCTCCAATTAGGAAGAGATGTAGGTATTGATCACATAGAACTTAATACTAATGGATATAGAATAGCAAAAGACAAAGAATTTTTTTCCCAGCTCTCAGATAACATTGATTCAATCTACTTGAGTTTCGATGGCACAAATGATGAAGTATATGAAAAAAGATATGGAAGACCTTTTTTTGACATAAAAAAGAAAGCAATAAAAAGATGTGGTGAAGAGGGAATTGGTGTAACACTTGTACCTACCTTAGCAGCTGATTATAATTTAAATCAAGTAGGAGAAATAATTGAGTTTGCAAAAAACCATGTACCCACTGTAAATGGAGTACATTTTCAGCCTGTTTCTTTATTTGGTAGATCAGCTGAATGGGTTGACCAAGGAAACAGAGTTGATTTATCAATGACGACAAAGGAAATTGAAAAACAAACCGAAGGAGAAATTAGTGTTGAAAACTTCACCCCCACTTCTTGTCCAAGCGTCCACTGTGATGTAAGTTCATTAGCTATTTTAGATGAAAATAATCAATTAATGCCTTTAACTGATCAAAAATTTGGTGCATCAGGAGAGGTACCAGATATAGCTGAAAAAACTAAATCCTCTGTAGAAAAACGCTGGAGGAAGAAAAGAAAAGAAAAAAGCCAAGGGAAAGAAAACAAATCTAGTGAATGTTGTTCAACAACTGAATTTGAAGCCTCATCAAGTTGCTGTGATTCTGGAGGATGGGAAGAATTTGTAAAGAACGCAGCCGACAACTACCTAACAATTTCCATAATGGATTTCCAAGATGCATGGAACGTAGAAACTGATAGAGTCCAAAAATGCTGTATCCATGTTGTAACACCTGATAATCGCTTAATACCATTCTGTAACTTTAATTTAACAGATAAATCTGGTAACTCACTTTATCGTGATGAGGTGTATTCAGATTACAGATAAAGAACCTAAAAACCAAATAAAGAATTTTTATTCAAAAAAAGCTGATAAAGGCACGGATTTTTTTAATAAACTCGATGTTAATAAAAAATCACAGAAATCATCATTGGATTCAGCAGGCTGTGATTTTCCATTAGAAGAAAAGGAATTAAGAGGTGATGAAAAAGTACTTGAGATCGGTGCGGGTGGAGGCATAAATTGTCATTTCGTTTCTGAGAAACTAGGGCCTCAGGGAGAGGTAATTGGGTTAGATTTTTCTTCTAAAATGGCTAAGAAAGCAAAAAAAGGATTATCAGAAATAAATGATGAAGTAGAAATAATTATAGGTGATGGAGAACAGATTCCGATAAAAGAAAACTGTTTTGACATTACTTACACTAATTGTGTATTAAACTTAGTAGATAAAAACGAGGTTCTGTCAGAAATACATCGAGTCACCAAAAAAACAGGGTCAATATTTTTTTCAGAAATAATTTCAAATAGGGAGGTACCTAAAGAACTAAAGAAAAACTTAAAAGCATGGGTAACCTGTTTAGCTGGAGCAATAACTGAAAATAAACTCGAAAAAGTCGTTAATAAAAACAATTTGAAAATAAATTCAATTCAAGAAAAGAAAAAAATATTAGAAATAGAAGAACACGATATCTGTTTCTACAAAACCATTTTCTCAGTTAAAAAAACATGATTCAATCATTCCTAGTTTCTCTCTCGAATTTATCTTTAGTTCTCTCTATAAATTCCTCTCTTGATTCTTCTTTTTCTTCCAATAAAGAGTCAACTTCGTATTTAAGTTCTCCAACATCTTTTTTATCTAAATAATTTATTATGAAGTCTCTTAATACCTCATAGTTCCTTTCATCCTCCACAAAAGGCCCTGAAAAGAATTTCATGACATCTTTTTCAGGAAGAATAGAATATAAATACTCTCCCAGCTCTTTGTTTTCTCTATCAGCTAATGATTTAACAACCTCCCAAGTTTTCACATACCCCGCGTTCTTCATATCAATGGCTACACCCTCTAAATAATTAATCTGAGACGTATCTCCTCCAAAAAACAAATTCTTTAACTTGCCAAGAAAACCCATTTTTCATTACCCCAAATAAATATTAACTAACTATGATTTATTATTTTTGAATAAAAAATTATAAATTTAGAATGTGCAAAAAAAAGGGAAAACCACAAAAATATATCAGAAAATATATCAAACAACTCGATTTAGACAAAAACAAAAAGGATTTACTCAAAAAACAATCTCAGGAGTTATTGAGGAAATCTCAGAAACAAGGAGTTTTTAGTCCGGGAAAAGGACCAGCTTGCAAAGCAGCAGCTTGTTTGATGATAGAGATGCAAAATTGCTTTGATGAAAGTATTGAAAATAAATTTTCGGTTTTTAATAAATTAGAGGAACCAAGTGTTAATAGAAGAATTGAAGAAATTAATGATTATTTTAATTTGGAGGAAAAAATTTGAATTCTAAAGAAAGATTGTTAAATACATTAAAATTAAAAGAAACCGATAGATTACCTGTTTCACAACCACTTCAAACAGGTACAATGGAATTAATGGAAAAAACAGGAATATATTGGCCTGATGCTCATCAAAATTATAAAAAAATGGCGAAATTGGCTTATGCGGCTCATGACATCATTGGGTTTGAAAGTGTTAGAGTTCCTTATGACATGAGTGTTTTGTGTGAAGCATTAGGTTGTGAATTGGAATACAAAGGAAAAAATTCCCAACCAGTTATAAAAGAAACTGCTGTAGATAGTTTAGAAGAAGCCTCACAAGTAAATCCATCAATTAAAGATAAAGGTAGAATTAAAACTGTATCCGATTCAGTAAAATATTTAAAAGAAAAAAAGATTGAGGCACCAATTATAGCAGCTTTTTCTGGGCCTTTTGTGGTAGCCGGTCAAAGCAGAGGAATGGAAAATTTCTTAAAGGAAGCTATGGTGTACGAAGATAAAGTTAAAGAATTCACCGAAATATGTCTCAGAAGTTGTTTAAATTATGCAGAGATATTAGAAAAATCTGGAGTTGATGTCATAACGATTTTAGGTTCTTCTACGGATTTAATCAGTCCTAAAATGTATAAAAAATATGTTGTCCCAAATTTATCAAAGTTAATTGAAAAAATAGAGGTTCCAACGATATTACATACATGTGGGGACACTAAACCAATTTTAGGTGATATGGTGAAAACTGGAGCTAATGGTGTTAGTATTGATTCCTCAGTGGACCTAGAGGATTTAAAAGAAGAGGCAAATGGTCAAGCAGCCGTAGTTGGTAATCTGGATGTTATAGACACATTGTTGTATGGGTCTCCACAAAAGGTTAGAATGGAATCTGAAAGATGCATTGAAAAGGGAGTGGATGTTTTGGCAAGTGGTTGTGGTATACCACCTAATACTCCTTCTGAAAACCTAAAAGCGATGGTGAAGACAGTTGAAGATTTAAATTAATTTAATTTGGCCTACAAGCAAAGATTAATTAATTTTTCAACTCGGAATCAAGGAGTCTCCTTCCTAATTCTTTTGATTAGGTAGAGGTAGTTGATGGAAAATTTTAAATAATTAATAATTAAAGTCTTATCTAATTTGAGGTATGTTTGATGGAAGTTTTAAGTCCAGAAGAAGTTGAAAAAGCGATGGATGAGCCTTGGATATCTCCTTACGAAAAAATCGTGATGTGTGCAGATGAAGAAAATGATTTTGTTGAAATATATGAAGATCATGCTAGAGGAAAGTGCTTTGGAGGAGCTGCATGGGAATGTAGGCATTATCAAGAAACTGGTTCTTTAGTAAAAAATGCGCGAAGAGAAGGAACTAGGAATGTATTTAGAGTTAAAGAAGGCAAAGGAGAATTGGATTTAGTACCCAGTTTAGCAGCAGCTGGTATAGAGTCAGCAGAAATACTTGAAGATGAGATAAAAGTCACTTATGCAGGTCTTGCAGGAGCAGGTGTAGCAGTTGCAATGTGTAGAGGATTGGCTGATGGTGTTAAGAGAGTTGAAGTTTATGAAAAGGGTGGTGGAGGAAAACTTGGTCGAGCAGCTATTGTTGTTCCAAAAAAAGAAAAGATTACTTTTGGTATAGATGATACCGATACAAAAGAAGAAGGAGCAACTTGGGCTCTCTCAAATGAGATAGGTTGTGAAATAGAGGAAATAGAGGGAATAGATTACCTCAACCACACAATCGTGCAGTTATTCACCGAAAATCCAAATAAAACTCAAAATGCTGTAAGTGTTTCTACTTCGTTTGGTTGTCCTCCGAGTAAAAAAGATGAGTTAAAAAATAAGGTTAATGAGTTGTTTAGTAAATACACAACTTCACCAGAGACTGCGTTGGCTTTATATGAAAATATTCCTGTTAGAGATGAGATAATCGAATATGGGCATAGAGTTAAGAATCAACTTGTTGAGGTCGAGGAAGCTGAAGAGGTAGCTAAAAATAACGAAGTTGATTTAATCTCAGTGACGGGTGAAGAGGGAAAAATAGGTGCTCTTGCTGCCATTGGTTTCTCAAATAATCCTGACGAAGCAGTGAAAGTCGGGAAGTAATTTTTTTATTTTTTTTGGACCCAATAATGACTTAGAAAACAGTTTTAATAGCTTAGATGATTCTATAAAGAATTTAAAATTGTTTGAAATTAATGAATAGAAACTAACATAAACATTAACAAATGTTAATATATTTAAGGTTAAAATTTTTAATCTAAGGATAAGATTAATCTGTAAACAAAGAATATGATACTATTCCTGCCTATTTAATAAAATTAGTTCTTGAGGAGCTTTATAAATCCCAAATTTATTTATAGGGGTTGACCCCATATAACATAGATAGAAATGGGGAGGATAAAGTAATGGATGATACCATAGATTTATATAGTGATAGAGGTGAACTCCTCGAAGAGGATGTACCTCTTGAAGCAATTTCTCCGGTAAGGAATTCAGCAATAAAGAAGACTTTTTCTCTAGCAAAAAGAACAATAGGCGTTGATTTAGCAGGTATAGATGAAGACCTCAACACAGGGAAAGTTGGAGGAGAAGCAATTCAAATAAAAGGCCGGGAATTAGACCTAAACGTAACAGGTAACGCAGAAGAAATAGCAGAAAAAATAAAAGAAAAATTAGAAGTTAAACCAGACGATGACACAAAAGTCGAAATATTGGACGAAGACGGTGAAGACCTATTAGTAACAATACCACAAGACAGATCCGAAGGTGGAGTAGAATACACCACAGGACTGACATCAACTGCAGCAGCAGTAACAGAAGCAATCATAGAAGTATGTGGCGTCGATATGTTTGATGCAAACATGGTTCACGCAGCTGTTTGGGGACGATATCCACAAACAGTAGAACTAGCAGGATCAAACTTAGACGCATTACTAGATATTCCACAAAGAAACGAAGGACTTGGATTCGCACTAAGAAACGTAATGGTAAATGATGTTGTCGCATCAACAGCCAAAAACGCAATGCAAGCAACAGCATTAGCTTTTGAATTAGAACAAGGCGGAGCATACGAAATGGGAGACGCAGTAGGTTCATTCGAAAGAACACACTTACTAAGCTTCGCTTATGGAGGCTTAAACGCAGACAACTTATTATATGAATTAGTCGAAGAAAACGCTGATGGAACTGTCGGAGATGTTGTAAGTTCTGTTGTAGAAAGAGCATTAGAAGATGATGTAATCGAAGTAGCAAAAACAATGGATTCAGGATATGATTCATATAGAACAGATGACATGCCACTCTGGAATGCATACGCAACAGCAGGAATGATAGCAGCAGTAATGGTTAACTCAGGTGCAATGAGAGCATCACAAGCTGTACCATCAACAGTATTATACTACAACGACCTCTTAGAAAGAGAAACAAGCTTGCCAGGAGTAGACTTTGGTAGAGCAGAAGGTACTTCAGTTGGTATGTCGTTCTTCTCTCACTCAATTTACGGTGGAGGAGGTCCTGGAATATTTAAAGGAAACCACATCGTTACAAGACACGCAAAAGGTTCCCTAATTCCAGCAGTAGCAGCAGCCTGTTCCTTGGACGCAGGAACACAAATGCTTGGTCCAGAAATGACATCACCACTAAAACCAGAGACATTTGGTGCATTTGATGAGTTCAATAAACCAATTCAGAGCATAGCAGAGGGTGCTCGAGAAGTTAAGGAGGAAATGGCATAGATGAATAATAAAAAAGTCCAGGTCCAGATTTTCCCAGAGAAATTGCTACTGGGAAAAACTACTCAGAAACTAGCGAGCGAGTTATCGGATTTAGAAGCCATAGAAGGAATTTTGATAACTGGGCCTAGAATACCCAAAAAAGTTCCTTATGGACCTGGGCGAGGATTGCCTAACCCTCATACAGATAGAATAAAAGTAGAGGTAGATAACAAAGAAACAAATGAAGTTGATTTGAAGGTAAAAGTAGGGAAACTAATACTAGAGATAAATGAAGACAAAGAATACCTAGAAAATGTTTTATCCGAGATTAGAGAAGTCGCAGACAAAGTACTAAACTGTGATTACGAAATTAAAACTGGAAACTTTATAGATTCCCCTACTAGAACCTGAATAAGAAATGAGGTAAAAAATATGAGAAATATAATTAAGTTAAAATTTAGAGGTGAATAGTAATGGGTTATGAAAGACAAATGTATCCAGGTACTACATCTGTCGCCGAAAGAAGAAGAAATTACATGGATCCAGAATATGATCTGGAAAAAATCAGAGAAATATCAGATGATGACGTAACTAGGTTATTAGGTCATAGAGAACCAGGAGAAAGCTTTGGAAGCGTTCATCCTCCAATAGAGGAGATAGACGAACCTGATTGTCCAATAAGAGAAATGGTTGAACCAACCGAAGGAGCAAAAGCAGGTGACAGATTAACTTATGTGCAATTTACTGACTCAGTTTATCATGCACCAATAGCACCATACATAAGAGCATGGTCTTACATGAGTAGATATAGAGGAATTGATACAGGAACCCTCTCAGGAAGACAAATTATTGAGGCTCGAATAAGAGATGTTGAAAACCTAACAAAAACGTTATTAACAACAGAAGTATTTGACTGTGCTAGAACAGGGCTCAGAGGAGCAACAGTTCACGGACACGCTGTCAGATTAGACGAAAACGGAATGATGTTCGATGCATTACAAAGATATGCTTTCAACGATGAAACCGGAGAAGTAGAATACGTCAAAGACCAAGTAGGGATTCCATTAGATGAACCAATTTCCTTTGGAGAACCTATGGAAGAAGACGAACTTAAAGAAAAGACAGCAATATACAGAGAAGATGGTACATCATTTAGCGATGATGAAGAAGTAGTAGATATGGTAAAGAAGATCCATCGCTTAAGAACTAAAGCAGGATATAATCCCTCAGAAATTGGTGGTGAATAAATATGGCAAAAGATGAAGAAAGATTTTTAGAAGCATTAAGAAATAAATTTGAAGAAGATCCAACTTCCCAACAAGGTTCAATGTATAACTTGGGAGGTTACAAACAATCAAAAAGGAAAAAAGAATTCCAAGAAACTGCAGACAAAATAGCTGAAGAAAGAGGCACTCCTTCATTAAACGAAGACATAGGAGTTCCATTAGGACAAAGAGTACTAATGCCATACCAATTATCCCA
>CAYPLQ010000005.1:12264-12759 GCA_964411605.1 uncultured archaeon
GGACTTAAGTCACCAAGTCCTAGAAAAAAGACTACACAAAGAAGTAACACCTGAAACAATAAATCATTACCTAGAAGCATTTAACCACACCATGCCAGGTGGAGCAGTTGTCCAAGAACACATGGCAGAATGTAACCCTGGAATCACAGGAGACGCTTACGTAAAATTATTCACTGGAAATGACGAATTAGCAGATGAAATAGATGACCGATTCCTAATAGACATAAATGAAAAATTCCCAGAAGACCAAGCAGAGCAACTAAAAGAAGCAATAGGTGACTCAACTTGGCAAGTAATGAGAGTTCCAACAGTTGTTGTCCGAACAATGGACGGAGCAACAGTAAGAAGATGGGCAGCAATGCAGATGTGTATGGCATTTATTACATCATACAACTTATGTGCAGGAGAAGCAGCAGTGTCTGACTTCGTTTTCGCAGCTAAGCACCAATCCGTTATTAACATGGGTAATGCAATGCCAAGAAGAAGAGCCAGAGG
>CAYPLQ010000005.1:12769-17569 GCA_964411605.1 uncultured archaeon
AATTCCATTTGGTTACATAGCAGACATGGCTCAATCATATCGTGTAGAACCAGATGACCCAATCAGAGCAACTCTAGAAGCAATAGCACTAGGAGCAGTTCTATATGACCAAACATACCTAGGAGGATACATGTCAGGAGGAATAGGATTCACACAATACGCCTCCGCAACATACACAGACAACATCCTAGAAGACTTCTGTTACTGGGGAGCTGAATACGTAAAGGACAACTATGGAGAATTCGGAGAACTAGATGCCACACTAGAAAATGTGGAAAAAATCTCAGAAGAAGTAACAGATCACTGCTTATCACAATATGAAAAATACCCAGCACTAATGGAAACACACTTCGGTGGATCACAAAGAGCAGCAGTTGTTTCTGCAGCAGCAGGAGTATCAGCAGCATTGGCAACAGCAAACTCAAATGCAGGAGTAAATGGATGGTACTTAGCCCAATTACTCCACAAAGAAAGACTAGGAAGACTAGGATTCTACGGATACGATTTACAAGACCAATGTGGATCAGCTAACAGCTTATCATACAGAACAGAGGAAGGAGCTCCATTCGAACTAAGAGGACCAAACTATCCAAACTACGCAATGAATGTAGGACACATGAGTGCCTACGCAGGTATAGCAGCAGCTCCACACTACGGAAATGGAGATGCATGGTGCTGTAACCCTGTAGTAAAAATAGCCTTTGCAGATGACGAAGGACTGTCCTTCGACTTTAGAAACATCACTAAAGAATACGCAAGAGGCGGCCTAAGAGAATTTGAACCTGAAGGGGAAAGAAAAGGTACTATATCACCTTAAAAACCCTATTTTTTTATTTTTTTAATTTTAAACCTAATACTCCAAGATTTATAATCATTAACTCGGAATATCTTTTCTGGCTCTCATTTTTGTTGCTATAATCTTCTCTGTATAATTTGAGCAAGATTTGATAATGAAGCAAAATAATAATTTCTTTGATGAATAATTCTAAAAGAACAGCTATAGTGGGTTGTAAAATCTTTGAAGATGAAATTGCTTACCTAATAAATAAAGATCAAGACATAGAAAAAGTAATGATACAAAGAAATGATTGCTCTAAAGGAATAAAGTCAAAATTAGATAAAAAAACAGAAATCATCGATTTAAAAGAAAATACCCAACTGAGTGATTCAGGAGTAGTTATTGAGATCCTTCCCCTTGCCTTACACGAAGAACCTGAGGAATTGAGAAAAGAAATAAAGAATTCTGTGGAAAAAATAAAGAACTTTACTCAAAATATTTTCCTCTTTTATGGTTTGTGTGGTAATGCATTAAATGATTTTGAGGAATTTGAAAAAAAAATAGATGCTGATTTAACAATATTAAGAAAAGAAAACAAAATTTTAGATGATTGTATTTGCTTAGCACTTAATGGAAACAAAAAATACCTTGAAAATGTAAAAGAAGAGGCAGGAACCTTTTTCTTGACACCAATGTGGGCAAAGAACTGGAGAGATATGTTCGAGAAATGTAATATTTGTAAAAAAAACAGTGACCTCGAATTAATTAAATACGTTTTTGACAAAGTAGGATACAAAAGAGCACTAAAACTAAACACTGGCTTAGGTAACTCAGAAGAGTTCGAAGAAAAATCCCAAGAATTTGCAGAAAAACTAGACCTGGTTCTAGAAGAAAAGGATTGTAGTGACTGCTTAAATTTACTAGAAAAAAATTACTTCAGATATAAAGAAAATAATTAATCAATCGCTTTTAAGTCAATTTTTCACCAGCATCAGATCCAGGAGTTGTCGCATATACTTCTTTTGATTTAATCACCACTAAAAAATCTAGATCTAGATCGTGTTTCTTTAATTCCTCTTTTTTTTCTTCGAATAATTCACCAGAACTTATTAATTCCTCTACTTCTCCCTTTACTTGAAAACCTGTTGTACCTTTCCAGTAACTTATAACTGCTTTTTTTGTTTCTTTGAGATTATCTCTTGTTTTCTTAAAAAAAACATCTCCAACTAGTAATGTTTGAGAATCTTTTATCCATAAATTATTGATAGGAACAACATTAGGTTCATTTTTTTCATTAACCGTGCCAAAAGCTATATCTAAATCATCTTTTTTAAGAAAATTAAGTGCTTCTTCTGGGATTTCAGTCATTTTTTTGACCCAATAAACTTTAAAAGAAAAATCTTATTAAATTTTAGGACAGAAATTGATACCTAATTAATATAAAAAATAACCCCGATATGTCCTATTGTTAATAATTTAACGAGGAAGGAATAGATGATGAAATAATTAAATTTTTTATAGGATGTAGATTAAAAATATAAAAGAATAATTAATGTTGATTTGTGAAATAAATAAGATGATGTCTGTGTAATAAATATCTAAGTTGGTGAATTTATGTCAGAATTTATAATTGCAGAAGGTTTAACAAAAAGTTTTGATGGATTAACGGCGTTGAAGGATGTTGATTTCGGTGTAGACCATGGAGAGATTTTTGGATTAGTTGGTGAAAGCGGAGCTGGAAAATCTGTAATAATGCATATGTTAAGAGGGACAACAGGTTATGAACCAGATGAAGGCAAAGTATTTTTCAATATTGAATTGTGTAAGAACTGCAATCATGTGGAACCAGTCAATAAAAAAGATAAATGCCCAAAATGCAGTGGGGAGATGGAAAAAAAGAAAGTTGATTTCTGGAATGAAAAAAACGATGACTTGTTAAGATCCCTAAGATCACGGATATCTATAATGCTTCAAAGAACTTTTTCGCTTTATGGAGATAAATCTACACTTGAAAACATAAAAGAAGCATTAAGTGATGACTTGTCGGAAAAGGAAAAAAATGAGAGAGCAATTGATTTATTAGAAAAAATGCAAATGACTCATAGAACAACACATATTGCTAGAAATCTTAGTGGAGGAGAAAAACAGAGAGTTATTTTAGCGAGACAACTTGCAAGAGACCCAATGCTTTTATTAGCAGATGAACCTACAGGAACATTAGATCCTAAAAGCGCAGAAGTAGTTCATAATACAATAAAAGAAAAGTCAAAAGAAGGTTTAACTGTTATAATAGCTTCACATTGGCCTGAAGTAATTAGAAATCTCTCTAAAAGAGGTATATGGATAGAAGATGGAGAAATAATAAAAAGAGGCGATTCAAAAGAAATAACAGAGAAATTTATTGGAAAAGAGAGATTTGAGGAAAGAAAATCAGGTTTTGAGAAGGAAATTGTTAAAGTAAATGATGTAAAGAAATATTTTTATTCAGTTAATCGGGGAGTAGTGAAAGCTGTTGATGGTGTCTCTCTTGATATAAAGAAAGGAGAGATTTTTGGTTTAGTAGGTTGGAGCGGCTCTGGTAAGACAACACTAGCAAGAATGATCTCTGGAATAACTTCACCGGAAGAAGGAGACATAAAAGTAAAAGTCGGAGATGATTGGGTAGATATGTCGAAAAAAGGACCAAAAGGGAGAGGAAGAGCAACTCCTTATATAGAGATTCTTCATCAAGAACATAATCTACATCCTTATTCATCAGTTTTTGAGAATCTCTCAACTTGTATTGGAACAAATTTGCCCGAAGAATTTATTAGGGTGAAGGCACAAAAGATACTTAAAGGTTTGGGTTTTTCTGAAAAACGTATTGAGGAAGTATTTGACTCATATCCCTCTGATTTAAGTGTTGGAGAAAACCAGAGAATAGCTTTAGCACAGAACCTAATAAAGGAACCTATTTTAAATATTTTAGATGAACCAGCAGGCACATTAGACCCAATAACTAAGAAAGAAGTGGCCAAAGCCATAAGGAATGCTAGAGAAAACTTGGATGAAACATTCATGGTTATTAGTCACGATAAAGACTTTATTTTAAACACCTGCGATAGAACGAGTTTAATGAGCAACGGCAAAATAAAATATAAAGGAAAACCCGAAAAAGTTGTAAAAAAACTTTTAGAACAAAAAGAGGATCAAAAATGAGTAAAAAAGTGGGAAGAGATCCAAGAGTGATTGATTGTAGAAAAACAGCTGGTTTAGCAAAAAAAGGTGGATTAGCACAAAGAGATACTGTGGCTGAGTGCCTCAAAAAAGACGTAATAGCCATTGCTATGGGGCCAGGAAAAAGACATATCACTAAACCTATTTGTGAAATAACTTACTCATTAAGAGAAGAAGGCATAGAAACAAGTGTAATAGTTCTAAATGCAGGTAATGGTGTTCCAACAGACTGTCCCGCTCAAACAATTGGGACATTTGGATTAGAAGATTGGGAAGCAGCTAAAATACAGCAATTTAGGTTAGCAGTTATTCATCTTGGGAACGTCAGAAGACACATAATTTACAAGGCAAGACTAATTTTAAGGAACGTTGATATTCCAGCCATAGTTGTTACCCAGTGCCCAGTGGATTTTGAAGATTTTGCCTCTATAGGAATAAAAACAAAAGAAGTAGCTCCTGAAGAAGAAAAAACACTTGGAACAGTTGTAGATATTGTTTCTGGAGTTATCAGAGGAACTCATTGCCCTGAAACAAAACTTGATGAGATAACAAGAAAAGTAAAAAAACATCTAGCTGATGTCGAAGAGAAAGACGAATGTAAAATAAAAGAGTAAAATTTATTATAACCCTCATATATATTTTATAAAAATTTAAAAAAAGCTGATAAAAATGTCTGCAAGCTCATTATATTATACAGGTCTGAGTAAAACCGTAATGCTTAGTGTAAGTTTTATTACAGTGGCTATTTTTTTATTTGGATTGCTATATAAAAAAATAGCCACTGTAATAAAACTTACACTAAGCAT
>CAYPLQ010000005.1:17579-22265 GCA_964411605.1 uncultured archaeon
AATTTAGAATATGGGGACAAGGATCGTCAGGTTGGCTCGAAGATCCAGAGGAAACAGGCGCTATTAATTTCATAAAGAACTATATTCATTCATTCAAAGAAAGTAGTTCTCATGGAGGAAGTATTTTAGCAGCGATATGGAGCGTCTTCATGGATGGATTACTACAACGAAGAGAATTTAGGAGAAGCAAGTTTAGATGGCTAATGCATATGTCAATTTTCTGGGGCTTTATTGCATTAGCTGCTCTATCAGGAGTTCTATTCTTATTAGAATTCACAATACCACATCAAGCTTACTTGAACTTTAGGAGTTCCATGGTAGTTTGGTTGTGGGGTGATTTATTCGGTGTTTTATTATTATTTGGATTAATACTAGCCGTTGCAAACAGATTAGTTAATAAACAAACAAAAAGAACATCAGGGTCATCTGATTGGATCGCATTGGTATTACTTATCTTTATCGTGTTAACAGGTTTTTTGGCTGAATGGGCAAGAAGTCCATTGCTTTTTGGGATATGGGAATTAGATATCTTAGGTTTTGGATATAACGAATTAATCGCTATATTTCATTCAGCAATTTCTCTAGGCTTTATAGCAATTTTCCCATATACCAAATATGTGCATGCTATAGCTACGCCTCTCACGATGATAATTAATAAAGATTAAAAAAATTTGGTGCAAAAAAATGACTGAAAAAAATGAATCTCAAGATATTGATTTTAGAGGTATTGAATCTAGGTTAGTTATGGAATTAGATGCTTGTACAAATTGTGGAGAATGTGAAAAATGGTGTCCAACAGCCGATGCAACAGAAGATAAAGATGTAGCACCAAGAACTAAGATAACAAGATGGAGAGATTACGTAAACAGAAAACATGGTTTAAGAGCAAAGATTTTCGGAGAAAGAGAAGTAGGAAGAGAAGAATTAGAACAATTCAAAGAAGACCTATATACCTGTACAACATGTGGAACATGTGAAGAAGTTTGCCCAGTAAATATTGAAACAGTAGAACTATGGGAATCTCTACGACAAAATCTAGTTCTCTCTGGAATAGGTCCCTATGGGAAACAAGAAAAATTCCCATCTATAATTAAAAAATACAAAAACCCATACATGGAAGAAAAAGAAGAAAGAGTTAATTGGATACCAGACGACATCGAAATAGAAGAAGAAGCTGAAGTAGGATACTATGCAGGATGTACAGCAAGTTTAAGACAAAGAGAAGTAGCAACAGCATCAATGAGAATACTAAATGACCTCGACATACCTTTCACTTACTTAGGCGAAGAAGAAGAATGCTGTGGTTCAGTGTTATTAAGAGCAGGAGTAGGAAGAAGTGAAGAAGGAATGGTTCCTAAAGAATTAGCAAAAAAGAACGTAGAAGCTCTTGAAGAAAGAGGAGTTAAAAAATTATTATTTAGTTGTGCAGGCTGTTATAGAACAGCTAAATTAGATTGGCCAGAATTAATTGGAAGAGAACCAGAATTTGACATAATACATATTTCAGAATACATTGCTGATTTAATGAGAAAAAATAAAATAGACATTGATTGGAAACAAGAAATAAATTGTAGAGTAGCTTACCACGATCCATGTCATTTAAGACTAGACATGGAGGTTTTTGAAGATCCTAGGTATGTATTAGAACAAATACCTGGAGTAGAGATAGAAGAAATGGAAAGAAGCGAAAAAATGGCAAGATGCTGTGGAGCAGGTGGAGGCGTAAAAGGAGGTCAACCCGAAGTTGCATTGAAATCAGCTGTAAATAGATGCGGAGATGCACTAGATGTAAATGCTGAAATGCTGGCAAGCACATGTCCTTTCTGCAGACGTAACCTAGGTGATGCAGCCGAAGAAATGGAAGAAGAAGGTGAAATCGAGGAAAGCTTAGACGTAGATGATTTAGTGGTTCTCTTAGCAAAGGCAATGGGATTAGAAACTGAATTAGAAGAAAACTAATTATAATGACAAAAAATTATTCGAAAGCAAATGTAGAAGATAAAGAAGTACCATTTGATCCGAGTCAGATAAGAAAAGTACAGGAACACCCCTGTTTTAGTAAAGACGCATGCCACAGATTTGGTAGATTACATCTTGCTGTCGCACCAAAATGCAATATTCAATGTAATTATTGTGTAAAAGAATATGATTGTGTAAATGAAACAAGGCCAGGAGTAACTAGTGATGTCTTATCACCTCAAGAAGCATTAGAAAGAACAAGAAAAGTTATGGAAGAATACCCTGAAACAAAAGTCATAGGTGTTGCAGGTCCAGGTGAGCCTTTATATAATAAAGAAACCTTTGAAACCTTTGAATTAGTCAAAAAGGAGTTTCCAGAAAGAACTCTCTGTATAAGCACTAACGGGCTTTTATTACCCGATAAAATAGAAAAGTTGGATGAATTAGGAGTTTTAACTGTTACGGTTACACTTAATGCTGTAGACCCAGAGATAGGCAAAGAAATCTATTCATATGTTAGATATAAAGGAAAAAAATACACTGGAATAGATGCAGCCAAAAAATTATTAGAAAAACAATTAGAGGGATTAAGGGAAGCTGTTGAGAGAGAAATGGTGGTTAAAGTAAACACAGTCTATATACCTGGAATAAACGAGGACCACATCATAGATATAGCAAAAAAAATCAATTCCATGGGAGTTTATATTCAAAACATTATGCCTTTAATTCCCCAATACAAGTTTTCGGATCTAGAACCCCCTAGTCCGGAAGAGAAACAAGAGATGCAGGACAGATGCTCAGATTATGTTAAGCAAATGAGGCACTGTAGACAATGTCGAGCAGATGCTGTAGGGAAGTTAGGAGAAGATAAAAGCGATTGTTTCCTCAAAGATGATGAATAAAGAATTATTTTAATTTCTTAAGTTCAGATAACAATTTCTTATTTTCATTTTTTTTCCTAATACCAACCCGAATGAATTGTGGTAAACCAAAGGATGAGCAATCTCTGACAATTAATCCTTTTTTTAATAATTTTTTTCTGATTTTTCCGGCATCCCCTACTCTAATTAATAAAAAATTAGTTTTGGATTTTTTAAAATCATAACCTAATTTTTTCAGTTCTTTAGAAAATTTTTTACGGTTCTTAATTATTTTTTCTTTACTACTATCTAAGAAATTTTTTCCCTTTCTAGATTTAAGCTCAATAACGGCTTTTTGGCTCAAAGTAGAGACATTCCAAGGTATTTTGGTTTTCATTAAATTTTTAACGTTATTTGAATCAGATAATCCATAGCCTATGCGAATACCAGGAACACCAAAGGATTTAGTAAAAGACCTCATTAAAACAATGTTTTCACATAACAATGATTTTAAATCTCTATTATTGTTTAAAAAATCAATATATGCCTCATCAACAATTAATAAGGAATTTAAATCCTTTATTTCAGATAAAATTTCTTTTATTTCACTATAACTTAAAAAATCACCTGTAGGATTATTTGGATTACATAAAAAAAGAACCGAACCCCTCTCTATTTTTTGAATTATTTTACTTTTATTTAACTCTAAACCGGGCATGTCGATGTAATCTAAATCTGCTCCATTTATTTTACCAACAGGCACATATTCACCATACGTGTATTTAGGAATCAAAACCTTATTATCGGAGCTAATAAAAGTTTTCCCAATTAAATCAATTAATTCAGAAATACCAGCTGTTACAACCACATTTTTATCAAAAACTCCTAAATCATTAGCTATAGTTTTTCTTGCTTTTTCAGCTGTAGAAGAAGGATACCTACTTATTTCATCTATATCGATATCTTTAAATAATTTTTTTATAAATCTTGGTGGCCCAAAAGGATTTAAACTAGCACTAAAATCAATAACGTCATCTGGTTCAAAACCATATTTTTTAATCTCCTTGATCTTCACTCCACCATGGTGAGGAGTTTCCACTTCTTTAACATCCTTTATTGGTTCAAACGAAATAACTCAAAACCCCCATCAAAAATGAAACTAACAAAACAAACACAACAAAAGCCTTTTTAATAATTGTTAACGTTCTTTTTATATCATTATTCCGTGGAAAAATTTTTTCCCTATTTATATCATAAAAGCCATCTTTTCTTATTCTTCTATCTAATACACCACTAATAGCACTAATAGTCCAACCGGGATTAAGTTTAATTTTTCTATGTTTTTTAACAACCTCAAGTGCGCCCCCCCTCTCGGATGAAAGTATCAACAAAAAAGCTGCTAACCTACTAGGAACAAAATTCAAAAGATCATCCATTCTCGCAGGAAATTCCCCAAACTCCTTGAATCTATCATTTTTATAACCAACCATTGCATCCATTGTATTCGTAACTCGATAAAAAACAATTCCAGGCAATCCAAATAAAAAGAAATAAAATAAAGGACCAACAACGCTATCAGTAAAATTTTCTGCAGCAGTTTCAACTGCAGCAGAATTCAATGTATCCTCATCTAAATTACTTGTATCCCTACTAACTAATTTCCCAACAAATTCTCGTTTTTCTTCAATATCATCTGTATAAGTTTGATCAACCATTTTCAAGAGAGAACTAAGACTAAACATAGTTTTAGCAATAAAAGCACTAGGAACAATCCAAAAAAACGTAGATGGAATAAAATGAATGGGTAAAGTAAATAACAAAGCAATACTCAAAAAAACAACGAAACCAAATATTCTTCTACAAGAAT
>CAYPLQ010000006.1:0-20537 GCA_964411605.1 uncultured archaeon
ATGATGGAGATTATATTTTGCTTGATGAAGAGCCTTCAAAGATAACAAAAATGAAGGTTTCAAGTCCGGGAAAACATGGTTCAGCGAAAGCTAATATCACTGCAGAAGGTCTTTTTGATGGAAAAAAAAGAAATATGAGGAACCCTGTTGATAATAAGGTTGATGTACCTATTGTTGAAAGAAAAGATGCTCAAGTGATTTCCAAATCAGATAAAACTGTACAGTTAATGGACATGGAAACTTATGATACTTTTGAAGTTTCTGTCGAAGATGATGAGAGATTAGATAAATTAGAAGAGGGTGAGGAAACTAAATACATGAAATCAATGGGTAAGAAAAAAATAGTTTAGTTTTACTCTTATTTTTTGATCTCTTTTTTTCCATTAGTTTTTTATTATATTAGGATTTACTAATATAGTAATATGAGTGAAAAACTTGATGAAGAAATCATAAATCTCCAATCAAAAATATGCAAAGCCATCTCCCATCCTACAAGACTAAAAATACTGCATCTACTAAGAGAAAAAGAACAAACCGTAGGAGAAATATCTAAAAAACTTGATTTAGAACAATCAAATGTTTCACAGCACCTTAGAGTTCTAAGATCAACTGACTTAGTCGAAGATAGAAAAGAAGGCTTAAATGTTTATTATAGCCTATATAACGAAAAAATTAGCAAAGCCTGTGATTTAATCAGAGATGTCCTAAATGATATTCAAAAAGAAAAATCCCTTATTTTAGAGGAATAACAGTGAAGTGACCTTTACCTTACTCGCTCTTCGCTCGTGAGGAAAAGGGCTTCCATGTGAGCCTAATCCAGAGTAGAGTTTGCTTTAACATCAAGCTTCTCTAATACACCTTGATCAACAAGGGAACTATTTGCTCCGTGGAAAGAATTGGATTAGGATAATATGAGCCCATGTATTAACTAAGCAATGATTCCCGCTTATTCTCTCTGCTTGCTCCACACAACCACTTGACTACATTAATTTTAATTTGGCTTAACTAATCCATTTAACTAAACATAGAATTGCTTTTTGATGAAACAGACAAGCCAACAAACCGCCAACTCCCCCTTAGCTTATTTATCCGAACTATTCAAAGCTACAATTGATTCATCACACTACCTAATCAAAAAATAGGAAGGAGTCTTCTCAACTCAAAAAGAATAAAAGAAAAAACTAAAAAAGAAATTAAAGAATTTTTGGTGAAAAAAATTCTAAATCCAAGAAAAGTCTTTAAACCAGAAAAAAAGGAAAAAAGTAGTAAATGTAATAAAAATGATGAAAATAGCTAATTTCTTCACCCCTCTTAAGGAATTAATTGGTTTTTTCTTTAACTCTAAACCAAATATAAGAAGCAACAAAAACTCCCAAAAGAAACAAAATATGAATCATTTGCTGGTTCTAGGTGTAACTACTGCACTGAAGCCTATGCCTATGACCAATAGGCTGGAAGTAAATGGGAATCACAGTCCCAAAAAGGTAGGTGGACTTTTTTGAGACAATATTTACAAGGAAACGAGGAATGGGATTAAGAGATATCTGATGCATTTATAAAGTTAGGGACAGAAAACCCGTGTCCTTTAGGGCACTAGATGAATGCTAAAAACAAAAAGTTTAAATGGTTTCTTATCCCCATGTTGATTTAATAGGTTCACGGTATGTCTGAGACAAAAACCTCGTTCAAGTCTTTCCAGCTAAGTGGAAAGATATTAGAACCTTAGGGAATGAATCCCCCGTTGGGCTGTGAACAAAGGGTCTTGTAGCAGAGCCCTCCAGCTTCCCACTGGACTTGCCTCCAGCGAAAAAACCCAAGCTAAAAACGAGGAACTCTCTAGCTAAGACCCAGCCCTGGAAGCCTCTTTGGGTAACAAGTCAACAAGCGGAGGAGAATCCATGAAAATGTCCATCGGTAACACCTCAACCCTTGGACTAAAAGTATGTGAATGGATGGAAGCCTTTGGCTTCTTAGGCCAATGGAAGGATGTCACGTCTCATATGTTACCTAATATAATGCCAGAACTCAAAGAAATGATGATAAAAGACATGAAAAAGAAAATAAGGAAGAAAAGAGTCTTATACAAATAGAACTATCTTATTGTTTTTTAATTATTTTAAAGAACGAAATGATTTGAGCTATCCCTATTCCAATACCTAAAAAACCCAATAAAACTCCTAAAACAGTAGCCCAAGTAATTTCATTATTTAATACTTTATACAATGAGGGAATAAGAATTATAGAAGCCATTACGAACCAAAGTGATGACCTGATAAAAAATCTCTTGATCTGAATTTGTTTCAAACTAACCCCCCGCTATATAGAAATACCAAATTAATATAAAACCTATACCCCCTATTATTAACATTAAAGTAGCTATTAAAGGTCCATAAAAAACTATTTTAGATAAAAACTCATTTGCTTCTTCATCCTCTTCTAATTCATCCCACTTCATTCAAACTTAGTTTCTATTGATAATAATATTAAAACACCTATCAAATCATCTTTTTTTATTTCACCATCACTTCCTGAACTAAAAAGAACATCATCAATCGTTCTTGTTATCTCTATCGGTTTGGGATAAGCTTCCCCCACTCCAATTACTTTTCCAATAGGATGTCGTGCGTATCCACTTGTTAAAACTAGGTGCTCTGATGGTATCTCAATTTCCTTTACAGAAACTGGCTTCGATTCTCCTTTTTTAAATTCTTTTGTTTCATTTGCTATTAGGTATTTTATTTTTCCTTTTCCTGATAAATTAAAATCTAGATCTAGTTCTTTTTCTATTGACTTCCTTTGTTCACTCCCTCTTTTTTTCACTATATTCAATCTCATTTTATCTCTCTAGTTTGTCTTTGATTCTTTTCAATCGGAAAAATGATTCTCTCTCCATCTCATCTAGTTTCATTTCAATGTAATCTACCGTGTTGTCGAACTTTGGTATTAAATTATATTCTAGTGCATTCACTCTTCTTTTTGTTTTTTCTATTTCCTCTGTTAACAATCTAACGCTTTCTTCAACTTCAGCTAAGATGATTATTTTTTCCAGAACTTCTTCAAATTTCTTTGCTGCTTCATCCATTTCAGGAGTAGTTTCAATTAAGGAATACCCTCTTTGGTTTGCTTTTCTCTTAGGATCCTCCTCAAGTTCTAATACTGGAACAGTCACACCCATTATGTTTCGTTGTGAAGTTTCTAGAGCCGGTGTTTCTTTTACTGAATCTGCAGAAGAGTTTACTTGTACACTGCTAGAGTTTGCGTTAGCTAATGCAAGTTTTTTAAAAGCTTCTTCAAGTTCTTTTTCCAGTTCTTCTCTTGCTCCTTGTGCTTCTTCAATTATATCAAAAAATTCCATTATTAATGCGTCTCTTTTCTCTTCCAGTAAATCATGGCCTTTTTCTGCTAATTCTAAGCGATCTCTCATCTCTAAGAGATCCATCCGAATTGGGCGAACATCCTCGACTATGTCTTTTCTTGACATCTTAATGTCTCCATTTATTCTTTTTTATATTTAGGATGATATTTTTCAATCATTTCTTCATCTATTCTTTTAAGATCTCTTTCAGGTATTTCTGTAAATAGATCCCAAGCTATCTCCAAAGTTTCTTCAATTGATCTATCCTCATCTTCCTCTTGAGATGCAAATTGTTTTTCAAATTTGTCGGCGAAGTCCAAGTATTTTTTATCTCTATCAGTTAATGCTTCTTCTCCTACAACAGCAACAAGGTCTCTCAGATCTCTTCCTTCAGCATAAGCAGAGTATAATTGATCACTCACACCACCATGGTCTTCTCTTGTTTTACCTTCCCCAATACCTCCATCCATAAGCCTTGATAGACAAGGTAATACATCTATTGGAGGATATAATCCTTTTCTATGCAATGCTCTGGAAAAAACTATTTGGCCTTCCGTTATATAACCAGTTAAATCAGGTATTGGGTGAGTTATGTCATCATCAGGCATTGTTAACATTGGCATTTGAGTTATACTTCCATCTTTTCCTTTAATTCGGCCTGCTCTTTCGTAAATTGTTGCCAAATCAGTATACATATAACCAGGGTATCCTCTTCGTCCTGGAACTTCTTCTCTAGCTGCTGCAATTTCTCTTAGTGCTTCACAATAGTTTGTTAAGTCAGTTAATATCACTAAAATTTGCATGTCTTTTTCAAAAGCTAAATATTCAGCTATTGTTAAAGCTATTCTAGGTGTTACAATTCTTTCAATCGCCGGGTCATCAGCTAAATTTAACAATGCTACAGTTCTTTCCAATGCCCCTGTTTGCTCAAAATCATTCATGAAAAAGTTAGCTTCTTCATTTGTGATTCCCATAGCAGCGAAAACAACTGCGAAATCTTCTTCTCCTCCACCCTTTACTTTTGCTTGTCTTGCTATTTGAGAAGCTAATTCATTATGTGGTAACCCAGAAACCGTAAATATAGGAAGCTTTTGTCCTCTAACCAAAGTGTTCATTCCATCAATAACAGAGATCCCTGTTTCAATAAACTCTCTTGGGTACTCCCTTGCTTCAGGATTTATTGATGATCCATATATATCTCTTTCTTCTTCAGCTATGATCTCAGGTCCTCCATCTATTGGTCTTCCTGTACCATCTAATATTCGGCCCAGTAACTCATCTGAAACACCGATTTTCATTGTTTCTCCTGTAAACCTTACTTTTGTTTTATCTGTATCCAATCCTCTTGTTCCTTCGAAAACTTGAATAACTGCTTTATCCTCTTCTGCTTCTAACACTGTTCCTCTCCTTTTTTCTCCATCAGGACCTATTACTTCAACAACCTCATCATAAGCTACTCCTTCAATATTTTCTACAACCATTATCGCACCAGAAACTTCAGCTACCGTTTGGTATTCTTTTGCTTTACTCATTTTAAAAAACCTCAAGTTAGAGATTCTATTTCTTCTTTTAAATCCTTTCTAATTTCTTTAACTTTCTCATCAAATTCTTCTTCGGGAATTTCTTTCATTCTTGCTATTCTGTCTTTTATCTCCATTTTGTTTATGTCTTCTGCAGAAGCCCCTTCTTCAACAGCTTCAGAAGCCTGTTCGTGGAAGGAAAGTATCAAGTCCAACATTTTAACTTGTTTCTTAGGAGAACAATATGTACCTCATGAAATGCGTTTTGTTGCAAAAAGTCTTCCCTAAGCATTCTAGTTGTGTCTAATACTACTCTTTCTTTTTCTGGTAATGCATCTGGTCCTACCAATTGAACTACTTCTTGTAGTTCATCTTCTTTTTGTAGTAGTTCTAGAGATTGTTCCCTAAGATCTAACCATCCTTCTGTTACTTCATCGGCCCACCATCCTTGAACACCTTCCGTATATAATGAATAAGATTCAAGCCAGTCAATTGCTGGAAAATGTCTTTTATCTTTTAATTCAGTACTTAATGCCCAGAAAACCTTTACAATCCTTAATGTGTTCTGAGTTACGGGTTCAGAGAAGTCTCCTCCAGGAGGACTTACTGCACCAACAACTGAAACTGATCCTTTTCTATCTTCTTTGACTTTTACTCTTCCTGCTCTTTCGTAAAATTCTGATAATCTTGATGCAAGATATGCTGGATATCCTTCTTCACCAGGCATTTCCTCTAACCTACCTGATATTTCTCTTAGCGCTTCAGCCCATCTTGATGTTGAATCAGCTTGGAGCGCCACATCGTATCCCATGTCTCTATAGTATTCAGCCATTGTTATGCCAGTATATATACATGATTCTCTCGCTGCTACCGGCATATTACTTGTGTTAGCTAATAATATAGTTCTCTTCATGAGTGACTCGCCAGTCCTTGGATCCTCGAGTTCTGGAAACTCCTCTAACACTTCTGCCATTTCGTTTCCTCTTTCTCCACACCCTATAAATATTATTACATCAGCGTCTGCCCACTTTGAGATTTGGTGTTGTAAAACTGTTTTTCCCGTTCCAAATCCTCCTGGAACAGCAGCTGTTCCTCCTTTTGTTAAGGGAAAAAATGTATCTAATACCCTTTGTCCTGTAATAAGAGGAAGATCCGGGTCTAGTTTTTCTTTATAGGGCCTATATTCTCTGACAGGCCATTTTTGTAACATCGTTATTTCTTCTTTTCCTTCATCTGTTTCTAAAACTGCAATTGTATCTTTTACTGTGAATTTCCCCTTTTTGATTTCTTTTATTTTTCCTTTTTTTCCTGGGGGAACCATGACTTTGTGGTCTATAGCATTTGTTTCTGGTACTTCCCCTATAATGTCTTTTGGTTCTACTTCATCTCCTTCTGAGGCTTTGGGTTCAAATTTCCATTTTTTTTCATAATCAACTGCTGATGCTTCAACTCCTCTAGGTATAAAGTCTCCACCTTTTTCTCTAACGGAATCTAGTGGTCTTTGAATTCCATCATAAATTGAACTCATGAGCCCGGGTCCTAGTTCTACTGATAAGGGGTCTCCTGTTCTTATGACTTTTTCTCCTGGAGAAACTCCAGAAGTTTCCTCATAACATTGTATAACTGCTTCATCTCCATTTAGTTCTATTACTTCACTAAATAGTTCTTCTTCCCCGACTTTCACCACCTCGTACATTTCGGTTCCTTTCATGTTTTCTGCAATTACTACTGGCCCGGCAACTTTCTTAATTCTACCTTCTTTAGATGACATTTTTTTACCTCTTTTCTATATCTTCAACATCTAAGTCTATTCCAATTGCTTTTTTAATAAGATCAGTTAACTCTGTTTTTTTAACAGAGCCTTTTTTATCAGGTATTTCTACTAATATTGGAAAAACATCTTTTTCTTTTTTGTAAGATTCTATATAATCTCTTCTTTTTTCAGCAATTCTTTCTGTTAATACAATAACTCCCACATCATCTTCTATTTCTTCAAAAGCTTGTTCTAGGTTTGAATTATCTTCTATCACTTGGGTCTCTTTTACTCCCGCTAATCTAAATCCAGTTACTGTGTCTTCATCACCTATTACGGAAACTTTCAAGATACCACTATCCTTCTTATATCTTCTTCTTTCCAATTATATTCCTTTAATGTAGTTATTTTCCTAATATTCTGTATTTCATTTTGCTTCATACCAAGATACCCTAAGATAACTCCTGGTCCAAGTGCTTCTCTTTTATATATCTTTTTGGAATATTCTTTTTGATAAGTTTGAAGTGAATGAGTTATTGGTTGCAAAGAAGATTTTTTTTCCACTTGTGTCATTTTTTCTGTTAATTGAGAGTATGGGGTATTTGATAATGAAGAAATTGCATTACTAATACTCTCAGAATCCAATATCTTTTGGATTGTTGAATCATTTATTCTAAAGACTGGTATATCTGTTAGTTCTTCAGATTCTTCCTTAGGAATTTTATCCATTACTAATCTAAGCACTAGTTTTATTACTTTTATATCTACTTTTGTTCCAAAAAATTCCTTTACTGTTTCTTCATTACCTTTTGATTCTTTTAACAACTTTTCATTATAGTATTTATCTAGTTCTAATTCTATTGGTAACAGTCCTCTTTTTGAGGGATCAAATTCGGTTACTTTGTCTTGAATAAACTCATATTCAGTTCCGCTTAGTTTTGATATGTATTCTTCAATTGTTGCTGAAGAAGAGAGATTTTTTAGTTTTGATTTCTTTAGATTTCCAAAGGGAATTACATCATATTCTTTATTATTGAGTATTGCCCTTAAAGAATTCTTTAGATTAAATATATCCCATTTCTTTAAGTATTCTTCTAAAACATTTGCTAGATTTTCAGGCGCTATTTTCGTTAGATGATTTTCATTTTTTGCTTGATGCTCTAAAAGCGCTTTGTCTATTTCTTTAACTTCTGTTAACCCTCTTAAAGTTTCTGAATATTCTGTGTTTTCCAGAACACCTATACAATCTGAAACACCACTAGCTTCTATTAAATTATTCATAAGAGAATTAGAAAGAAGCCTACCCCGTTTAACTTTCACACGTGCATTTGGATAGGCATAAGAAAAAGCTGTAAATCTCACTTATTTCACCTAATCAAATAAAATTTCATTTGCCTTTTTTCTTATTTTTTCTCGTTCTCTAGACAATCTTGCCTCTATTGAATTATTTACTTGCATTGTTTCATCTTCATTACTGACTATAATCCCTCCCCGTATAGGTATAGATTCACCTATTTCAAGCATAGGGTTTTCGACTATTTCTTCAATTGAATTTTCCAGTTCCTCTTTATTTTTCTTTATTAATTTTTTATCTTCATCATTGGTTTGAATAATTATCTTTGATTCCTTAATTTCTCTGACTGATTGCTTTAAGAGATTTTTAATAACTTCCATTTTTTCTTCATCATTAAAATCTGTTATTTCATTTTCTGCTTTATTTATTGATTGTTCAATGACTTTTTCTCTAGCTTCTAGTTTTTTTCTTTTAGCTCTAAGTTTTGCATCAGCTATTATCCGGTCTTTTTGCTGAAGCGCTTTCTTTTCTCCTTCATTTACTATTTCTTCTTTTTCTTTCTCTGCATCCTCTTTTGCTTTTTCTTTTATTTTTTGAGCCTTTTTCTTTGTTTTAGAGAGTATTTCATCTGCCTCTTCTTCTGCTTCTTCCTCTATTTTGGATACTATTTTTTGAACATTGCTTTGTGTTTTCATGAGTTTTTCCTCTTTATAATACAAACATTAACATAAATGCAATCACTAATCCATAGATTGCCTGTGTTTCTGGAAGAACACCAAATACAACCATTTGACCAAAAACATCTGGATCTTCTGCTGTTGCTCCTGCTGCTGCTGCACATGCTGTTCCTTGACCTAGTCCAGAACCTAAACCAGCTACACCCATTGATAGTCCTGCTCCTATTGCTATTAGACCTAATCCCAAATCTACCATATTTATTCACCTCCTATTTTTTCAGACTTAGTATGTTTTCTACTAACTTTAAATGCTTTGAACTCGACCCCACTTCCTTTGTAGAATGTGTCAAAAAACTCCACGTACTGTAAACGAAGCGAATGAATAAATGCTCCTAATGTCTGGAATGCATAATTTCCTAAATGACCTACAACAAAGATTACTGCTCCTACTATTATTAAAGCTGGATGTACTTGTGGAATTAATTGTATACTTATAATGTTTATTACTGTAGCTATTCCTCCTGTTGCTACTGCTAAAGCTAGGAGTCGAGCATAAGAAAGTATGTTACCTAAAAATCCTGTCAGATCCATTAAAGCTATTGGACCTGCCAAGACCACTAAAACTAAAACTGAAATAATTATTGCTACTGAAGCTACAATACCCCACATTGTTGAGGCTGCACTTGAAACTCCTCCAACAAATTCTTCGGATGCCAATCCATTTGCTATTAATGGAGTAGCTGATAATAATACAATTAACCAAGTTATTTGTTCTTCTACTGCTTTTCTTATCTTTCCTCTAGTTATATTTTGATAAATACCTAATAAAAGCCCTGTAGCAGTATATGCAACACCTATTATGATTGCAAGAACCAATACCCAAACAGCGTTCTCAGATATAGGGTTAACCCATATTGCCCAATCTGTAGGGAGAGGTGTCAATCTTGGCAAGAAATCTCCTAAAAAACCTCCCGTTAGAACTCCCCATACAAGGGTAGATGCGCCTCCCCCTGCTAGAAGAATCCATCCTAAATTTCTGTAGACTTGTTTTACTTTTCCTGGTCCTTTTATTAAAATTGAAGCTAATAAAATATTTAATATCCCATATCCCGAGTCCGTTAAACATAGTCCCATAAAAAGAGTGAAAGCTATTGCTATTACAGGTGTAGGGTCTATTTCATCATATCCTGGAAGATCAAACATTTTCACTAGTGTTTCCCAAGGCATGAAAATCTTCGGGTTATCCTATTCTACAGGAACTTTCTCGTTTTTATCTGGTTTTTCAAATTCTACGTAAGAAAATTTTTCTGTGGAATTTTGAACTATTTTTTTAGCCTCTTCTTTCTTTTTTAAGGGAATCCATCCTTCTAATAGTATAGTTTTTTTTGTTTTTGCAAATAACTTCTGTACTTCTGCTCTCTCTTTTTCTATTTCCAATAACTCTCTTTTTCTAATTAAAACATCTTCATATTCCTTTTTAAGGTCTCTTATTTGTTCTAAAGTTTTTTTCTTTTCTTCTTCGATATCATTTAAGCGTTTTTTACTTTTTTGGTGTTCTTTTTTAGGTGTTTTTTTAGCCCACTTTGGAGGATCAAATCTTTCTTTAACATTTTCCCTAAATATTGTGGTTATCTCTTCTTCTTTTTCATTGTGGTATATTAGTGAAAAAACATAGGTTTTTTCTTCAATTTTGTAATCTTCAAGTATGTATAATTCTGTTAAATCATTTAATTCCTTTTTTAGATTCTTTAGCTTTTCTTCAGTTGTTTTACCTACTTTTACGGTTGTGTAATTTCCTTTTCCAATATATTTTAAAGGTATATCCAGATTCAGGTAATCAACTACTTCTTCCCTAAAAGCTGAAATATCTGTTTTCTTCGAATCCAAATTTGATAGGTTCTCTTCAAGTGGATCTAGTTTTTCTTTAACCTCACTTAAAAGTTGTTTAGAACCTTTTAATATTTCTTCTATTTCATTTTCTTTTTGAACTGTTTTTTCAGTTATTTCAGGGTTTATAAAACTCTTTAGTTTCTCTATTTTAGTTTGATCTTTTCCAGAAGCTTTTCTTAAAGTATCTAAAGTCCTATTAATTTTTAATAAAGAAGAAGTTATCTCTGAAGCTTTTTCTCCAACCTTTGATTTTTCGCGGTAAGAATCCCATTCTGGTTTCTCTAATTTATCTGATAAATCTTCTATTTGTACTACGCCTGCCTCATGTAAATTTTCAACTAAGGGATATTTGTAATCTTCAAATGCTATTACTTGAATTTTTTCCATTCGTTTTGGCCGGAACAATCAGTTTCCTCCAGTAAGAATTTTAATTATTTCTTCTTTCGCTTCCTCTATATTTTTACTGCCTTCCTTTTTAATTTTTCTAGCCTCGCTTTCACCTTTATTAATAATTTCTTTGGCTTCTTCTTCTGCTTTTTCTTTTTCTTTTTTAATTATTTTTTGGGACTCATCTTCGGACTTGTCTTTAGCATCCCTTATAATTTTTTCGGCTTCTTCTTCAGCTTCCTCTAGCATCTCCTCTGATTGCTCTTTTGCATCATTTATTTTCTTATCGGCCTGTTTTTCTGCTTCCTTTATTTTATCGATTTGCTCTCTAACCATTCTGTTCCTCCCTTAATTAGATATATCCCAATAATGTTAATAACTCATATATTAAATAAATTGCCAACATAATCGCTACTAGAAATAAAGCAAATCCTATTGTTCCCATCTGAGGACATATTCTTATTTTGTCTTTTTCAATTCTTTTTACTTCGCTTTTAATTGTGTAATCTACTTTTCCTGGACCATGTTTTAATGAAACATAAATTTTCTTTATAAGTACATAGGGGTAAAGAAAAACTGTTAGAACTTTTTTTATTATTTTATTTATCAAAATTGTTAAAAACATTTGGAGAAATTTAATAGGGTCTCTATAAAATAAAGGCTGGTTAAGGTTTTCGGTCTCTCTTTGTTTTGATAAATTCTCCCTTCTAGATTCATGAATTGTCTTTGTCTCAGAAACTCCTCTTTCTGGAATATTTCTTGAACAAAAATCAGCAAAGTTATGTGGAGATCTTGAAAAGAGATTATTTAATGTGTTATCAACGACGACTGCTGGTTTTTCTAAAATCCAAAAGAAACCACTTGCGAGTTTTTTGTAAAAGAATGTTACTCCTAAGAACTCTGGCCAATTTTTTTCTAGTAAATTGTAATGATAGGCATAAATGAATATCACTATTCCAGCTATGATTGACATAAAAACTGAAACGATGTTGTGGAGAGAGAAGAAATGTATGTGCGCAAGGTGCTCTATTTGGTGATGACTAATTGCTTCCATTTCTAAACTTGGAATGACAATTGAATTTAATAAAGTTTCTGGGAATATTCCAACAAAAATTATTATTCCAGCTAATATTGCCATCGGGATTAACATTATTTTTGGAGCGGGTTTAACCTCTTTTTCAAGTTTTCTTTCGCCAAAGAAAGTGAATCCAATAAATTTTATGTAATAAGCTAATGTTCCTCCTCCAATTATTACAAACAATATCTCGGCTATGTGTAATGAGAGAGCATGTGAATGGGTATACGCTTCCATTATGGCATGATGAATCAAGGTTTTACTAATATAGCCATTAAATAATGGAAATCCTGCGATACCTGCAGCTGCTATAATTGCTATTATTGTGGTATAAGGCATGTCTTTTGCCAAGCCTCCTAGTTTGCTCATCTTTAATTTTCTTGTTCTTACATATACTGCTCCAGCAACTAGGAAAAGACATGTTTTAAACATCGCATGGTTAAAAACATGGTATAGTGCTCCAGAGTAACCATAAGCGCCTTCATATCCTAAGTAGGCTGCTGAACCTATTCCTAATACTATGTACCCAATTTGACTAATAGTACTGTATGCTAGAAGTCTTTTCATATTATCTTGTAAGAGTGCTAATACCCAACCCAAAAAACCAGTTATTATTGCTATCCAAATTACCCAATAACCAATATCTCCTAGTGCCCAAACATGTTCTGTGGCTTCTAAAACTTCTGTTGGCGTAAATAATCTACCTGTCGTTCTAAATATTCCATAAATACCTGCTTTAACCATTATTCCAGATAGTAATGCTGAGGCAGGTGTTGGGGCAACTGGGTGGGCTTTTGGTAACCAAATATGTACCGGAAATATCCCAGCTTTGGCTCCAAATCCAATTATCATTAAACCTGCTATCAAGTATCGTAAGTTTCCTAATTCCTTTAATAATTCAAGTTGAGGAGCATAAGAAAGGCTTCCTGTTTGGCTAAAGAAAATAAATATACCTAAAAGCAATGATAAGCCACCAGTGGCTCCGATGTAGAAATAAACTTTACCGGCTTTCATTGATTTCTTTGTTTCTTCATGAACCACCAATATCAATGAAAAAATGGCTAAGAGCTCGAAAAACACATATACAGAAAATAGATCTGCTCCTAAAACCACACCTAGGTTTGCGGTTAAAGTCAATAATAAAAAGAAATAAAATCTATTTGCTGCATGCTCTTTTTCCATGTATTTAATGGAATAGATTGTAGCAAGCATCCAAACAAAGGAAGTTATAATTGCAAATAGAAACCCAAAACTATCTAAATAAAATTTTATTGGGAAGAGAGTTGAGGAAGATGTCAAAGTAAATTCTATTACTTTGCCTTCCGAAATATATTGATATTGTAAAGCTGTTAATAAGAAAACAATAACTGTAGTTAAAGATGCCAAGTATGCACTGAATTTTTCTTTAAAAACTTTACCCACTGTATATGCTAATAGAGCACCTATAATCGGTAATAACACAACTATGGCTGGTAATACAGTATTTATAGCGTGAATAGTTGTTGTCTCACTCATTTTTTATCCTCCTATGAATAATTTAACAGCCTGAAATGCTATTTCTAATGGTGCAAATGGAAGTTTGGGGAATAATCCCAAAAGAATTGTTCCTATCGATACAAATACCATTGGAACTAGAATCCATTTAGAGACCTCAGCTTTTTCTTTTACTTCAGGTTCTTTGAAAAATGCTCTATATATTATTGGCCAAAACACTGCAATATTCAATAAAGCACTTATTAAAAACACAATTGCAAATATTGGGTGAACACTCTGAATAGCTCCCCAAATTAAGTACCATTTCGATATAAAGCCAGCTAAAGGAGGGGTTCCGGCTAAGGCTATAGCCCCTATTGAAAACACTAATGTGGTTATTGGCATTCTTTTTCCGATTCCATCTAATTCATCCACATATTCTTTTCCAGTTGAAACAAAAATTGCTCCAGCAAAGAAAAACATTCCAATTTTCATAAAGCCATGATTAAATATATGGACAATAGAACCTGTTAAGCCATATTCTGTTAATAGTCCTGCTCCTAAGACAATATAAGACAATTCATTTATTGTTGAATAAGCTAATCTGGCTTTTAAGTGTTTTTTTGTTAAAGCTATGATCATAGATAAAATAATTGTTATAGCAGCAACAGTTGCTAATGGTACACCTAGATTTAGTTGACCTAATAAATCTAATCCAAATACGTTCGATACAACGCGAAGTATACCAAATGTTCCTGATTTGACAACCGCAACACAATGTAAAAGAGCTGAAACGGGTGTAGGTGCTATCATTGCTGTAGGTAACCAACTATGTAAAGGCATAATTGCTGCCTTTACTCCAAACCCTATTATAAAAGTTGTAAATAATAATTTAAGTATCGCTGGAGAAGCCATTTCCGTTGTTAAAAAACCTGTGTTTGCGAAACTCAAAGTACCTGCTATATCATAAGTTAAAACTAAACTAAATAATATGAATATTCCACCAGTTAACGTATATCCTAAGTATTTCCTACCAGCTGCGAGAGCTTCTTCACTTTCGTCATGAATAACTAATGGATAAGTTGCTATTGTTAGAATTTCATAGAATATGAAAAGTGTAAATAAGTTTGCAGAATTAGCTATTCCAATCGTGGCACCAATACAAGCTGCAAACGCTGAATAATACCTAGTTTGTTTATGTTCATTTAATCCCCGCATATATCCTATTGAAAACATAGATGTTGCTATCCAAAGGATAGATGAAAGTATTGAAAAAAACAAAGACAGGGGATCTGCCATCAAAGCCAAAGATATACCAGGGATTAGTTCTGCTGATTCAAAAACGTATTTACCGCCTTGATATACAAAAGGAAGCATCGATAATACTATAAGTAATTTGCTTAGTGCAGCTGCAAATGTTATTCCTTCTCTTGTATTTTTATTGACTTTGTTTCCTATAACCAATATCAAAAAGGATGCGATGAAACCTACCAATAATGCCAGAAATGGTCTAATATCTGTTACAGCCATATTTATATTCCTCCTAGTAATAGTGTTTCAACAGCTGGTTCGAGAAGTGACATTGGTATGTTAAAACCTATTCCAAAAACAATGCAGGATATAGCTAAAATCCCTGTTGGAATTAATACTGTTAGCGGTGCTTCGTTTCTTTCAATATCGTGGTTTTCGCCTGAGAAAAAAGCTATATTTATTACTCTAAAGAAATATGCGGCATTTAATAAACTACTAATGAGAATTATGACTGCAAACAGCCATTGATTTGCAGAAATTGATGCCCAAGCTAAATAGAACTTACTGAAAAAACCATTTGTTGGAGGTAATCCAACCATTGCTATGCTTGCAATTGCAAAAAACAACATAGTGTACGGCATTTTTTCACCGAGGCCCTCAAAATCATATATATTTGTTATACCAGTTTTGTATATAACTGCACCTGCCGCGAAAAATAGACACGCTTTCATTATTGAATGATTAAACAGATGTAAGAAACCTGATTTTAGACCTAATTGGGTTCCTAAACCAAATCCCATGACGATATAACCCATTTGACTTACACTTGAGTAAGCTAGCATTCTTTTAATGTTTTTCTGAGAAATTGCATATATGGATCCTATTATTATGGCTATTCCAGCTAACCATAAGAGTATATCGGTAACTGGAACAGTTTTGGTTATAAAGTCTATTCCATAAACTGTTAGTGTTATTCTTATTAATGCATAAATTGCGGCCTCTATTATCGCTCCTGAGGATAGTGCACAAATTGGGGCAAGTGCCTTGGAATAGGCATCAGGCATCCATAGATGTAGGGGAAAAATCGCTCCTTTTATGCTCAAGCCAGTAACTATGAATGCTATGCTTGCAAAAATTGCTTCAGAGTTGTATAGTTGTAACTCAACTATTCTTGTACCTAAGTCGGCGAGATTAAGAGTTCCTGTCATTATATAGAGATAACCAATTCCCAGTAAAAAGAAACTAGAACCAATTGAGCCCATTAGGAGATATTTATATGCTGCAGCAACTGCTTCTTTATCTTGAGCGATAGCAATTAATGTATAAGAGGATATTGATAGGATTTCTAATCCAACAAACATGTTAAAGATGTCGCCGCTAACTACAAACCAAATTAATCCTCCTGTTAGCAACAAAACTAAGATATAATAGTATTTTTCTTTATTTGAACTAAGTTTTTCTTTAACATAACTTTTTGAATATAAAACTGTTGATAGACTCAAAGACGTTATTATTATCGCCATTAAAGCACTTATTGAATCTACAACTATTTCTATTGCAAAAGGAGGTTGTAAACCTGCTGTGTAATAATTAATTACTCCATTTGTAAGTACATGGGATGCTGTAAGCAATGATAAAATAAACGATATTCCTAGTGCAATGAGAGCCAAATAATTATTTATTTCCTTTCTTATATGGCCTACAATCGCAGTTATAAATGCCCCAAACAAAGGAACTAGAACCATCAATATTGGCAATTGACTTTGATTTAGTATTGATACAGAAATATTACCACAACTCCCTTATTTTTTCTGAGTTAAGTGTTCCATATTCTTCATAGATTCTTATTGACAAACTTAATGCAGTTGCAGTTAATCCAACTGCAACAACTATTGCTGTTAATATTAAAACAGATGGTAATGGGTTTGCAAAGTGATCTGGATTTATATTATGACTATGATGGACTATTGGAGCTATTGCGTTTGTTTTATCACCCATAGATATATAAAAAAGATAAATTGATGTATCAACTATGTTTAAACCCATAAATTTTTTTATTAGGTTCTTTTTTGCTATCATTGTATACAATCCAATCATAAACAAAAGAACTGATATCCAGTAGTTGTAGTGTTGTAGGTAAAACTCAATCTGCACCACTTTTTCTCCCTCCTATTGACATAAATATTGAAAAAATCATCGCTGTTACGGTAACTCCTATACCAATTTCTATGATCGAAATAGCTGTTGCAGCAATTCCGTGATCAGATAATATAGGAATAACTGGATACTGTAAAAAATTAGCAGATAAGAATATACAAACCAATCCCACTATACCAAATGTTATAGATCCAAAAGGTTCTAATATTCTTCTAATCTTTAATTTAGCTCTTTTTGTTCCACTTTTTAAACCAAAAGCCAATGTGTACAATATAAAACTAGAAGCTATTATGACTCCTCCCTGGAAACCTCCTCCAGGACTTATGTGGCCATGCATAATCACATATAATCCAAATAACTGAATAGGTGGTATTAAAATTCTTGTAATTGTTTTTATCAATACATCTTCTCTAAGAGGGTTTTCACTCATCGTATCCTCTCCCTAAAATTGCAATAACTGCGATTCCCGCTGTAAATATAACTGAAACTTCTCCAAATGTATCATATCCTCTCCAATATGCTAAAACAGCTGTTACAATGTTATGGACTCCTGCAACCTCATAACCATGGGTTATATAGTGAGGGGACAAATAAGAAGCAGCTGGACTGGTTAATGAACCAAACGCAGGCATGTCAGCAACTGCTAAGGCCATTATTAAGCCAACAATTGAAACTACAAAGATTGGGCCAATTTTTCTCATTCTCATTCTTCCATCCTCTCCGTTTTTGAAATTGCTATGATAAATAATATGGTAGTTGCACCTGCTCCTACTGCAGCTTCTGTTAAAGCGACATCAGGTGCATTTAGTTGTGTATAAACAATTGCCATCACAAAACTATATATCGAATATATAACAGCTGCTGCTAGCAAATCCTTTGAGCGAACCACTGCTATTGCTGTTATTGGTAGTATTAATAACAAAAGGAGATCAAGTATGTATATCATTCTTTATTTCCTCCTGTAGTTTCTTCGTATCTATCAAATTCTGTGATAGATTCAAGAGGTTTTATTCCATATTTATGAGCTCCTTTTGAAATAACATGTGCAGTTGTTGGGTTTGCTATAAAAACAAATAAAATTATTAACAATAGCTTTAGACTTATGAAGTTAATTCCTTCATAAATTACTACTGCTAAAATAATTGACCCTGTTCCTAAGGTATCACATTTAGTAGTTGCATGAAGCCTTGTAAATGGATCTTTGAATCTATTTAGCCCTATAAATCCAATAATGAAGAAGAAAGAACCGATAGCTAGTAATATTATACTTATTATGTTTCTTATTAACATCAAAGAAGTCATCCAAAAATCCTCCCCGTTTGAAGATATCTTCCAGCTGCAACAGAAACAATGAAATTTAACATTGCGTATGTTAAAGCTATGTCAACAAAGGTTGGTTGGTTATAGATATAACTAATCAATACTAATACGATCAAAGTGGTAGTTCCAATAACGCTTATAGCTACTAATCTATCAGCGATTGTGGGTCCAACTATTGCTCTATAAGCTGCTAATACAGCAGTAATCATTAATATTATTGCTACAGCAAACAAAAATGGTTCTAAATCAATCATTGTAACCCTCCTCTGATTCAAATACTTCCTGAACATTATTTTCCATTCCACTTTCTTTGAAACCAGTTGCGTGATGTTTTGCTAAGCAATGGATGTAATAACTAGATTCTTCATCGATATCTATAGTTAAGGTACCAGGAGTTAAAGTAATTGAATTACCCAAAGTAGCTTTTGATATGTCTTTTTCAAGTTCAGAATCGTATTTTATTATTCTCGGAGACATCGGTAGCTCCGGATCCAGCACTATCTTTGCTACATCAATATTTGCTTTAACTATTTCCTTAATTAACCAAAAAAAGTACTTAACAAATTTATATATCTCAATAGGAATTTTTTTAAAATTTTTTCTAGTTATAAGTAAATCATGAGATATATAAGCTACAATTAGGCACGAAACTATTCCTAAAGAAAGATGCACCCAATCAAATATATTAGAAAGGATTATCCAAAAAAGATACAATACAGCGAAAGTCAAGATAAATGATTTTTTTGAATCGGTGCCATTCATTTTTATTTCAAAATCCCCCTTCTGATTCTACTTTTTTGAATAACACTTAAAACTTTTGAGGGTTTAATTAATATTCGATGAATATAGATAAGGGCCTCATTTTTGCTTGTGATTTAAGACAAAAAGAAAAGGCACTTGAAATCACGGAAAAGATAAAGGAACACATAGATGCTGTAAAAGTTAATTATCCTTTAATACTTTCTACAGGCATAGACATTATATCGGAGTTATCTAAACATGTTCCAGTTATAGCTGATTTCAAGATCGCCGATGTTCCTCATATAAACGAAATAATTTCAGAGATAGCTTTTAAAAATAATTGCTCTGGAGTTATATGTCATTCTTTCTTAGGGAAAGAAAGTCTAATGGCTTGTAAGGAAAAAGCAAAAAAATTTGATTCTGAAATATATTCTGTAGTCGAAATGTCTCATAAAGGGTCTAAGAAATTTATCCATAACCACTATGAAGAATTCTGTGAATTGGCAAATGAAGTCAATGTTGATGGAGTTGTAGCACCTGGAAATGACGCAAGTAGACTTAGAGATGTAAAAAAACTTGTAGGAGAAAATACAAAGATTTTATCGCCGGGAATCGGGTTCCAAGGAGGTAAAACAAAAGAAGCGCTTAGAGCTGGAGCAGATTATGTCATTGTAGGAAGAAAAATATACCAATCAAAAGAACCTAAAAACGTAGCTAAAAAACTTAAAAAGAAAATTATTAAGAATCGAAATGACAGAAATTAAGGGAATAGAAAAAGGGACTTTGGAATTTATTCTTGAAATAAGTAAAAGTTCTTTTCCCAATGAAGTTGTTGGAATGCTAAAGATTGAAGATAAAGTAATTCAAGATGTTATTTTAGCGCCTGGAACCTATACTTCCGATAAAAGCGCAATAATGAGAGTAGATCAATTGCCAATGACTCTAAAAACAGCTGGCTCATTTCATTCTCATCCTTCTGGAAACATAAATCCATCTTCCAAAGACCTAGAAATGTTCTCTAAAAACGGAGATTACCACATAATTACTGGTTATCCCTTTAAAATTAATTCTTGGAAATGTTTTAATAGAGAAGGAGATGAAAGAGAGCTTGAAACATTAGAAAGTGATAATCAGGAGAATAGATTATGGGAAGAGGAACTAAAAAGAGTGAAAGAAGAAATGGAAGAGTGATGGCAACAGGTACATTTGATATAATTCATCCTGGACACATCTTTTACCTAAAAAGATCTAAAAATTACGGCAATGAGTTACATGTTGTTGTAGCCAGAGACATTACACCAAAAAATAAACCTATAATACCAGAAAAACAAAGGAAAGAAGTTGTAGAGTCTATTAAATTTGTTGATAGAGCATATTTAGGAAATAAAAAAAATAAATTAGATATCATAGAACAAATAAAACCAGATGTTCTTACTTTAGGTCCTGATCAAAACTGGGACAAATCTAAGATACAAAAAGAAATAAAGACAGTTGATGAAGACATAGAGGTTGTAAAAATAACCGAATACAAAAATTGTCAGTTATGCAGCACTTCTAAAATCATAAATAAAATCCTAAAGAGATACAAGGAATAAAATATTTTCGTTTCTGAATTAAAGTATTTTATCTAGGTTCTGTTTAATT
>CAYPLQ010000007.1:0-3483 GCA_964411605.1 uncultured archaeon
TCTCCTTCATGCGGTGTAATTATTTTGTTTTCTATGATTTCTGGATTTTTAGTTGCTGCATATAATGCATCAGCATCTAAAACAGTTTTTCCTTCGATTTTTTTAATTAATTCAGTTATTGCATCCATATCTATCTCTTCACGACCTATTCCAGGACCTATTAAAACCGAATCAAATTCCTTTGATATTTTTAATAATTTATTTAATGCTTTTTCATAGTTTTTATAGCCTTTAACTATTAAATTAGGTGAAAAACCAGCTATTACGTTTTTAACTTTGTTTTTAGTGTATATAACCGCTAAATCGGCTCCTGTTCTTAAAGATGAAAGCGCTGACAACGCAGGTGCACCTGTATACTCTCCACCTCCAATTATCAAAGTTTTTCCATTGTCCCCTTTATGGGAGCTTTTTTTTCTTTTATTCAAATACAAGAGATTTCCAGGACCAACATGGGTTCTAGCTTTTTCCGGAATACCTATTTTCACTACATCTGAATTCCTTATTCCCTGTTTTTCCTCATGAAAAGTTATGATTGAATCAGCATCTACTCCATATCCTTCACCTGTATCAGGGTCAATACCTGTAGGTACATCTACCGAAACAACAACCGAATCTGATTTATTTATTGAATCTACTACTGTTTTGATTGGTTCTCTGAGCTCTCCCTTAATACCTAAACCAAGTATTGCATCCACTACAACATCAGTGTGAATTTCAAGGTCACGATAAAAATCAACATCTCTTCCCTCAACCAAATCAATATCCATTCCTCGAAGTTTTTCCCAATTATCTCTCGCAGCATCGGACCTAATAGATTCCTCATTCCCAACTAAATACACATCAACATCATAGCCTTTTTGTTTTAAATAACGGGCAGCCACAAAACCATCTCCCCCATTATTGCCAGTTCCACAAAAAACAGAGCAGTCTTCACCAAAATCGATTTTAGAAGCAACTCCCTTACCAGCTTCCTCCATCAATTCATGAACAGATTTACCAAAATATTGAGCATTTTTATCAAGTACAGCCATTTCTTTTGAAGACAAAACCATGTAACTATTAAATAGAATGGAAAGACCTAAAATTTTAACGAACCAAAACTAAATGATGTCAATTAAAAGAGCAAGAAAAATAATAGATTACCAATTTAATTGTAGACCAGAAACAGTTTTCCCTGATTCTTGTAAAATAAAAAAAAGAAAAACAGGCAATATAAGATACATAAAAGATAAAGGAAAAAAAATAGCTTTCTTAAGAGCAAATGATGGACTATTTACGCTTTCAATTCTTGGAGCAAAAAGACTAAGAAAAGCAAGCGATTATCCAAACAACAGAGTTATTATACAAAAAGACGTGCAGAAATTCATTCAAAAAGGAAAAAATGTTTTCGCAAAACACGTAATCGGATATGACCCAAGAACCAGATCCAGAGATGAAGTGCTTGTTGTCAATGAAGACGACAAATTACTTGGAAACGGAAAGGCAACTTTAAGTGCAAAAGAAATAGATTCATTTGAGAGAGGAATGGCAGTAGATATAAGAAATGGAATAAAAGGAGGATAAAAAATATGTTTCCTGGAGGAAGAGGCAACCTGAATCCCAGAAAAATGCAACAAATGATGAAACAGATGGGAATAGATATTGAAGAAATTGAAGAAGTAAATGAAGTAATTATAAAAACAAAAGAAAGAGACTTGGTTTTTAAAGAAGCAGAGGTAACTAAAATGGACGCAAAAGGACAAGTAACTTACCAAGTTGTTGGTGAACCCAAAGAAATAGAAAAAGAACTTGAACCAGAAGAAGGAGACATTGAATTAGTTCTTGAACAAACCGATGCGACAAAAGAAGAAGCAATAAATGCATTAAAAGAAACAAATGGTGATATAGCTGACGCAATAGTTAAATTAAAAGAATAAACAAGAAAAAATAAATGTCTTTTAGACATCTTCAAGTAATAGCTCCATCTGAAAAGAAGGAAAGAATAATAATTATATTCCAAAAAGAAGGATTAGATTATTTTGTTTCCGATTCAGAAGATAAAGCTTTATTTAACCTAAATGTCCCAAAAGAAAAAGTAGAAGAAATTAATGAAGAACTAAAATCAATAGATATACATAAAGAAGGAAGTATTTCAGTAACTTCAACGGAAGCAGTTATTTCTGAAAAAGCTGAAGAAATGGAAGAGGAAATCAAAGAAGAAGAAGGAGAACGGATTTCTAGAGAAGAAATAGTTTCTAAAACCAAAGAAATGGCCTCCCTTTCAACTAATTACTTAGTATTCACAATAGTTTCTTCAATTATAGCAACATCAGGCATATTAGCTAATAGTACAGCAGTAGTTGTGGGTTCAATGGTAATAGCTCCCTTAATAGGGCCTGCAGTAGCTTCTTCTGCTGGAACTGTCTTAGCTAATACTGAATTATTTCAAAAAGGAAACACATCATTGATAATCGGTTTACTGGTATCGATTTTGTCATCAGCTTTCTTTGCTTGGCTGGTGTTTAACCTAAATCTAGTTCCCCCTCTACAAGACCCTGCTTTAGTGACTGAGATATCCGAAAGAATTTATCCTAACTTTTTGAGTATAGGAATAGGAATAGGTTCAGGAATAGCTGCAGCCCTATCTCTTACAACAGGAATAAGTACAGCATTAGTTGGTGTTATGATTGCAGTTGCATTGATTCCACCTGCTTCAGTTGCCGGAGTAGGAATAGCTATAAAGGATCCAAGAATCGCTTTAGGTGCTACAGTACTCTTGATGGTGAATGTTTTAGCTGTTAACTTAGCAGGTACCTTAACTTTAAATTATCAAGGATATTCACCTGAGAACTATTTCAAAGAAGTAAAATCCAAGAAAAAAATACTGAAAAGAGTTGGCATGTATTTCAGTTTCTTATTAATATTATCGGTTTTTTTGGGAGCAGTAACTTATAGTTCATTTTCATCAACAGAATTCGAACAAAGAGTTAACTCAATATCAGAAGAGGTCTTAAGTCAACAAGAAGGAATTAGGTTAAAATCGATCAATATACAATATGATAATTATTTCTTACTACTGAAATCACCTGACAGAGTAGTGATTTCCGTTTTTGCAGAGAACCCTCCTCCTAGTGATTTAGCAGAAAAAATCGAAAATAAATTAAGATCACAAACAGATTTTAGTGGAGAATTAATGATTGAAATAAACCAAATACAGAATTAAAAATGAATGAAAACCAAATTAAACGAATATCAATTATTTCATTAGTTATAGGGACGTTTTTAAGTTATCTATCCCTATTAGTTAAAAAAGAAACAATTATTTTATTAATCGGCTTCTTAATAGGTTTTTTCGGAATAGCTGGATTAATACACATAACAAGACCAAATAATAAAGAATAATTTTTTTCGAAATAGATATATGTAAAAACCAATTTATGTTTAATCCAGAAACAAAAATGAATTTTACTAACCGAGATATTGTTTCGATAAATGATTTTAGTA